>CAZVPC010000007.1:25590-31316 GCA_964629005.1 uncultured Pseudoalteromonadaceae bacterium
CCATCGTGACGAATATTACCGTCATCCTGACGAAGGTCAGGATCTAAAACTACATGCTACTATCTTATCAAATCTTGTTGTTTTTGCCCTTTGGTAAAATCATTAAGCATGGCGGTAATTAACATAAAACGAGCTTTAGCATCTATGGCGAGCTCTTTACCTTTTAGTATAAATTTAAGCTTGGTTGGCCCTGCCATTTTGTACTTAGTGGGTTGAGCCTGTATTAAAGCAATGATCATCATCGGATCAATATTCGCGTTTGGGCTAAATTCTATGCTACCACCATTCTCGCTAGCATCAATGCGAATAATACCAATTTTTTGTGCGCTAAGTTTTAATTTTGCAATGTGTACTAAATTTTTAGTCGCTTGTGGTAATAAACCAAAGCGATCAATTAACTCAACTTGAATTTCATCCAGTTCGTCTTTATTTTTGCAGCTAGCAATGCGTTTATATAAACTTAATCGTAAACTGACATCAAAAATATAATCATCAGGGATCAGTGCTGGCAGTCGTAAATCTATTTCAGTTTGTTTGCGGGTTACTTGCTCAAGTGATAATTGTTTGCCTTGTTTTAGTGATGCGACCGCTTGGTCAAGCATTTCCATATATAGACTAAAGCCAATTTGACTCATTTGACCGCTTTGATCTTCACCCAATAATTCACCAGCGCCACGAATTTCTAAATCGTGGGTGGCAAGAGTAAAACCTGCACCTAAATCTTCTAGTGAAGCAATGGCATCAAGACGTTTTTTGGCATCTTTGGTGATACGTTTTTCGTGAGGAATCAGTAAATAAGCATAGGCTTGGTGATGGGAACGGCCAACACGGCCACGTAACTGGTGTAATTGCGCCAAACCTAAATGATCGGCTCTGTCCATAATAATGGTATTGGCACTAGGTACATCAATTCCTGTTTCGATGATGGTGGTACACACTAATACATTAAAACGTTGATGATAAAAATCGCTCATTACCCGTTCTAAGTCACGTTCGCGCATTTGTCCGTGCGCAGTAACAACTTTGGCTTCAGGCACTAAGGTTTGTAGGTCGAGTGCGGTTTTTTCAATGGTTTCAACATTGTTGTGCAGAAAATATACCTGACCACCACGTAAAATCTCACGTAATATTGATTCGCGAATAAGTGCGTCATCTTTTTGATGAACAAAGGTTTTTACGGCTAACCGTTTTGCGGGTGGTGTGGCAATAATCGATAAATCACGCATGCCGCCCATCGCCATGTTTAAGGTGCGTGGAATCGGGGTGGCAGTAAGGGTTAAAATATCGACATTGCTGCGCAGCTTTTTAATTTTTTCTTTTTGTTTTACACCAAAGCGATGTTCTTCATCAACAATTAGCAAGCCTAAGTCGTGATATTTTATTTCACTTTGAATGAGCTTATGAGTGCCAATTAAAATATCTACTTGTCCTGAGCTAACTTTGGCGATAATTTCTTTTTGCTCTTTGGCGGTTTTAAAGCGCGATAAAACCGCAATATTTACTGGCCAGTTGGCAAAACGGTCGCGAAAATTTTCATAATGTTGTTGGGCAAGTAAGGTGGTTGGTACTAAAATTGCCACCTGTTTGCCATCGTTTACTGCGACAAACGCAGCGCGCATTGCCACTTCAGTCTTGCCAAAACCCACATCGCCACACACTAATCTGTCCATCGATTTAGGGCTGCGCATATCACCCATTACGGCGTGTATGGTTTGTTCCTGGTCAATGGTTTCTTCAAAACCAAAACTATCACTAAAGGCGCGATATTCGTCTTTGTTAAGCTGATAATGATAACCTTGGCTATTTTCACGTTTAGCATAAATATCGAGTAACTCAGCGGCAACATCACGAATTTTTTCTACGGCTTTTTTCTTCGCTTTACTCCAGCTATCACTGCCTAATTTATGTAATGGGGCATTTTCAGCGCCAGAGTAACGACTAATTAAGTGTAACGATGCTACCGGCACATAAAGTTTGGCTTCATTAGCATAACTGAGCATTAAAAATTCAGTGGTTAAACCGCCAGTTTCTAATGTTTGCAAGCCCATATAACGACCAATCCCATGTTCGATATGTACCACCGCTTGACCAATGGATAATTCGGCTAAATTTTTAAAGATAATATCGGCGTCATTACCCTGCTTTTTATTACGACGCCTTGATTGTCGTACTCTATCACCGAGTAATTCGGTTTCAGTGATAACGGCCAGTTGCACCTTACTTTTAGCAGAGTTTTTTTCATTAACAATAAAACCTTGGCTAAAGGCGTTAACTACTAAACCAAAGCGATTTTTACTGGCAATAAATTCTTCAATGTTATGGTGCAATTCAGGTTTAATGTTATTGCGACTGAGTAATTCTAATAAGGTTTCACGACGACCTTGAGTTTCAGCAATAAATAGGAGTTGTGTAGATGTTTTAACCGTATCAATAAACGCATTTAATGCGGTAAAAGGCTGTTTTAATTGTGAGTTTACTGTTAGGTCAGGTAATGGACTTACAGGGAAAAACAACGTGCTAGCTTTTTTATTTGTCAGCTCTGGAGTGGCGCTGGTTGCGGTTATGGTAATACGATTAAAACGTTTTAATTCACTATAAAGTTCATCGCTATGCAAAAAAAGCTGCTTAGGGGGTAATAATGGCCGAGTCGGATCATAACGGCGGTTTTCATAACGGTAATTAATATCAAGCCAATATTGTTCAAGCGCATTATTGATATCGCCATGAACAATAATTTGTGTTTGCGTACTCAAATAGTCAAAAAGGGTATTGGTTTGTTCAAAAAATAAGGGCAGATAATACTCAATACCATTGGGTAAAATACCATTACTCACCTGATGATAAATAGATTCTTTTTCGTTACTGGTTTTGAGCTGTTCGCGGTATTGACTACGAAATAAGTTGATCGCGGCCTTATCGGTAGGAAACTCATGCGCTGGCAATAACGCTATATTGCTAACTTTATCGGTAGAACGCTGATTATCGGGATCAAATAGGCGGATTTCATCAATTTCATCATCAAAAAAATCAAGGCGATATGGACTATTACTGCCCATGGGAAACAAGTCAACAATAGCACCGCGCACCGAAAATTCGCCATGCTCCATTACTTGGTCGACACAACGATAACCACTGGCTTCTAATTCTTGACGAAGTTGATGCAGATCTTTTTTATCCCCTTGTTTGATTAATAGGCTGTTAGCCTCTAAGAATTGTTTCGGCGCTAAACGTTGCAATAAAGTATTAATTGGCACAATAACAATGCCTTGCTGCATTCTTGAAAGTTGATAAAGCGTGGTTAAGCGTTGTGAAATAATATCTTGATGGGGTGAAAAACTGTCATAAGGGAGTGTTTCCCAATCAGGAAATAAGCAAATAGAGAGCACTTTGTCGGTTGCGTTATTATTTAAACTCGCTAATTCATGCTCAAGGCGCAATGCCGATGGCGTATCTTGCGTTATTAATAACAGTGGGGATTTGTTTTGTTTAGCACTATGGTAAATCGCTAAACTAGCACTGCTGCCATAAAGATTGTGCCAAGTTTTTTTGTCTGCCTTGTTGTTAGCAGATGTGGCTGAATAAGGAGATAAAACAGTGTTAAAAAGTGAAAGCGCAACGCCCATATTGATAATATTTTGAGTTAACTAAAAACAGCGCTTATCTTAACAAAATTTCTATTCGCTTTAGTAGTCATTTAAATGGTTAGTTAACTTATTATCAGCCTTTCGCAAAAAGTGCCACAACCAGTGCTAGCATTAAAATCCAAAAACCGGATAACAGCTGCCAAAAAAGTACTTGTGATTTGTTTTTTTTTACCTTGGGATCGTCACGTAAGTAATTGGGATTTGGGTGTTTTAAGTCGTGAATAAATTCAGGAATATTATCGTAACGTTCTTCTAAATCAAAGGCGACACCGCGTTGTAGAGTCCGGTCAAACCACATTGGGATCACGGGATTAGCTTCGTTAGCGTTAATATAGCGTAAATGATCGTATTCAAAGGCAGTTTGGCATTCTTCAATTTTATCACCATAAGGCAATTTACCACAAAATAGTTCGTAAGTTATGGTAGCAAGGGCGTATAAATCACCTTGTATGCCCGTATTTTTACCCAATAAATATTTAGGATCAGAATAAGTCGCCGTACCTAATACGCCTTCGTGTTCTAAGGGGATAAAAACTTCAGCAAGCCCAGCAACAAAGACTGAACCAAAATCGACAATTTTCACTTGAATATTATACTCTTCAGTATTTTCGTACACTAAAATATTTGCAGGTTTTAAGTCTTGGTGAATAGTTTCCATTTGGTGAAATGCAGCTAAGCCAGCAGCAATTTGCTCAACAATGTTAATGGCAATTTTAGGTTTGGGAAAATGATGGTTTGTCATCCATGCATCAAGAGAAATACCGTGTACATATTCCATTAAATAATAGAGGCAGGTACGAGGACGTTTTTGCTTAATAATTTTGACTACATGCTTGCTATTGATGCGCTTTCCTATCCATTCTTCTTGAATAAAGCGATCAATATAACCGGTATCTTCAATAAAATTAATAGACGGTGTTTTCATTACTATTTGTTCGCGAGTTTCGGTATCTTCAACTAAATAAAGTTGGCTACGAGCGCTAGCAAATAATTCTTTTAATACTTTATAACCATCAAGTTTTATGCCTTCATCTAATGGGGGAGGAAAGGGTAATCGAGTTAGTTTGCAGTTATAATCATTTAAACTTTCATTAGGTAAGTTTTTTATATGACAAAGTGCGCCGCTTATATTATCGTCGCTACTATTATCAAACGCGGTTTGTACCAAATTATTAATTCGTTGTTGACAAGAAATTTGTTCTGCCATTAATGTTGTTAGCTGTTTAGCATCAACAAAGTCGTGAATACCATCTGAGGTAACCAATAAAATATCATTGCGTTCTAAAGTAAATTGTCCATAATCAATTTGGATTGAGTTGTCCATGCCCATGGCACGAGCTAAGAAACTTCGTCCTGAGCCAATAGTTGCAGTATGATCACGAGTTAATTGCTTAAATTCTCCCTTTCGAAGTAAAAAAGCACGACTATCACCGGCATGAAAAAAATGACAAATTCTTGATTTTAAAACTAAGGCAGTAAAGGTGGTTAAATAACCTTTTTCTTCATTTTTAAATTCATGACTGCGTTTAAATAAGGTTAGATTTATACTGGAAAGTATTTTTTGTCCCGCATGTTTTACCGACCAAGTATCAGGGGTTTGGTAATAATCGTCAACAAAACGTGTAATGGCGGTATGGCTGGCCTCTTTTCCTGCTTCAGCACTACTAACGCCGTCAGCAACCGCTAACACAATGCCTTTTGATTCTAGCGGTAGTGCTTCTGTGGGTATAAAAAAACCAACCGCATCTTCGTTAACTTCTTTTAAACCTTGAATTGAATGGCTAGCGAGATCAACTTTTAAATGGTTGGCTTTGGTCATCGTTAATTCTTATTTATGATTTTGTAGGTCGGTGCTTGCCCCGACAATTATTATTTTAATAATTGATGTGTCGTGCTTCGTTACACTCATGACGACCTACAAAGTTTGTTTATATTAATAACTTACATTAATTACGATACATCGATAAGTTCCACCGTACCATCGGCGTTTACTTCTGCCATATGGCCTTTAGGCTCTTTTAAAAACATAGTTGCAAAAAAGATCACTG
Organism: uncultured Pseudoalteromonadaceae bacterium; assembly: GCA_964629005.1. Lineage (GTDB taxonomy): Bacteria > Pseudomonadota > Gammaproteobacteria > Enterobacterales > Alteromonadaceae. The sequence goes on from CAZVPC010000007.1 coordinate 31,283, forward strand.
CTGCTGAGGCAGCGATAACTAAAAAGAAAGTACT
>CAZVPC010000008.1:0-29218 GCA_964629005.1 uncultured Pseudoalteromonadaceae bacterium
CGACACTCACTGATAATTCGTCGGCTGATCAGGTATTGCCACCATTAACTATGGAGGCATTTTTGGTTGATATTGAAAAAAAGGCTTATCACATGGCAAAATTTGCTACTGGCTCTCATGCTGATGCACTTGATTTATTACAAGACAGCATGATCAAATTAGTGACTAAATATAAAGATAAGCCCTCTGCTGAGTGGAAACCTTTGTTTTATAAAATTTTGCAAAACCGCATCAAAGACTGGTATCGTCATCAAAAAGTGAAAAATCTACTGTTTTTTTGGAAAAACAGTAATGATGATAAATTTAATGATGACCCACAAGAATGGCCAATAAACGCAACTGACGACCCAAATGAAATAACGCCAGAACAATCCATAGAAAAACATCAGCAACAAACCGCTGCTTTAGAAAATTTAAAACAATTATCAGCTAAACAACAACAATGTTTTTTATTAAGAAGTTGGGAAGGTTTGTCGGTTGCAGAAACCGCAAAAATAATGTCTTGCTCGCAAGGCAGCGTAAAAACCCATTATTTTCGCGCGGTCACAAAATTAAAGCGGCTAATGGAGGCTGAACATGAAGTCATCTTCTAAAACAACGCAGATTGCCGAGCCAATCAGCCAAATAATTTCCGCCTTAGATCACAGCAACGAAAGTTTGTCGGCAGATATTACCGCTGATATTACCCAAGCAAGGCAGAACGCACTAACATTGCTAAAAAAAGCGCCTCACAAGACAACAATAAGCGAACGATTAAATCATATTTTTTTAGCTAATTTTTCACGCATTGCATTACCAACGGCTATAGCCACAACACTCGTTGTGGTTTTTTCAGTTAGCCAACATAACAGACAAACAGTGCCTGAAATTCCACTAGCAATGTTAGCAACAGAAATACCGAATGAAGATTTAGCATTGTTAGAAAATTTAGACTTTTTAACTTGGTTCTCTGAATATGAACAGTCTGAGCATGAACAAAACATACCGCTTTAGTCTCGCATTTATGCTGTTTAGCATAACGACACTCAATGCAGCAGAAGTTGAAAACAAGCAACTCAGTATCGCTTTTTTAGAATATTTAGCCGATCAAGTAGAAGTTAATGGTGAACTGATCGGCCCGATAGATATGCAAGCAAATACAGCTCAAAACAACAAAATAGTACCCGTAACTCAAGTGGACAAACACCAAAATGAACAAGGTATTAACAAACATTCAGACGACATTAAGACTAAAATGTCGACAACCCAACAACGGAGCAAAGAGGGTGAAATTAATGATTAAATTAATCGTAACCATGATGCTTTGTTTAAGTTATTTATCGCCTGTTATGGCTGGCAATTGGCAAAATCTTAGTGCTGATCAACAAACAGTGCTTTCACAATTTTCTAAACAATGGTCACAATTTGCCCCAGCAAAACAAGAAAAACTTAAACTTGGTGCAAATCGTTGGCTGAACATGAACACCCAAAGTCGTGATAAATTATTAATAAAATTCAATACTTGGCAAAAACTTAATACTAAACAACAGGCTAAATTAAGAAATGAGTTTAAACAATTTAAAAAAATGCCAATAGCACAACAACAAAAAATACGTAGCGCTCACCAGCAATTTAAACAATTATCAATGCAGCAACAACGGCAACTCAAAAATAAATTTAAAAGGCAAAACCGCCAACGCATGGTACAAAAAAACCGGAACAAACTACGACAAAAAAGTCATAAACCATTGAAAAGAAGGCGTTAATATTTTTAAAAAGGCACTCAAAATAAATAAGTTAAATTTATTGAATTAGATTGATCATTGCTAGCCGTGGCAACATTAACAGCTGAATCAAATTCAAGTGACCAAGCAGGGCTTAAATCATATGAAACATAAGCGACGACTTGACCATAATTATCATCACCAATTAGAGCATTATTAACACTGCCACTCCCTGTTCTGTTGGTAATAGTACGCGTGTGCCCTCTAAAAGAAGCGGCATTACGAGTACGACCATTGCGAGAAAGCAATTGAGAATTTCCAGAAACCTGATAGCTCCAAGTAAATAACCCACCAACAACCATGGCTCTATTTTCAGTCAATGTCCATAAATGTGAAATAGAAAAACCACCACTTAACAGCATATAATCACCGGTATTGCGTGTCCTTAATACATCTTTGATCATCCCCTGTTCTGCTCCCCTTGACTGTATTGTGTCACTAGTAAAACCATTATACTGCGAAGTAAAAGACAGATCATAAAACCAATTCTGCACACTCCAAGCATAATCGGCGGAAGCACTGAGTGAAGAATTACTATTTTGTTCAGTTTGTCTAATATTGTTGCGTTGATTGCTGATAAACGAAATATCGTCTGTTGAGCGATTATAATAAAGCGAGAAAGACCAATCATCTAAATAATAATTTAGCCCTGCCCCTAAAGTCATTAAATCAATACTTGTATTAAAATTACTCAAGCGGGTTTGAGCATCTTGGTAACGCTGATAATCAACTGATAATTGCCACTGTTCAGTTAAACTGAACGAACCAGACAAAGATCCTCCCGCAGGTTTAATTTGTACCTCTTTGTTTAACACACTAAGGCGTTGAGTTATTTGCTCGTAACCTAACGTAAGACTATCGGCAAAACTTGGTACTGAAATGATGTAAAAGAACAACATTAAAGGCGTTTTTTTAAGAAAATTTGTCATGCTTATACTTTATATTTTACCCATTTTAATCTGAACGGATTTAATTCCCCGCAGCTTGCTGCGTTTTGTAGGTTAGGCTTTAGCCTATCAAGTTGACAGCAGCTCTTTATAAAAAGATGCTGACCTACATTTAACGTCATAATATACCCCTCTTCGCGTAGCGAATTTGAGCTAAAGCGAAAAGCCTTGGCGCGGGGTAGTTAATTCTTGAGTCATTAAAACAAATGTAAACAGCACGTTCAATTTATTTTATTGGCAAAGAACCCCATTTAATTTTACAACTTGTTAATTGCATTTGAATTTAAGTCTTGATTAATAATCAAACTTAGCTGCACTATATAAACGCGCAGCTTTTTGCCAAACATCTCCAACTTTGCCATCGCCAACGGGTTTTCCATCTAAAATGGTAACGGGAGTAACTTCTTTACTTGAGCTGGTGATCCAAATTTCGTCAGCATGTTGTGCTTCTGTTAGTGTTACTACCCGTTCTTCAACGTTAATACTGCCGTCTTTACGCAATATCTCTAATAATAACTTTCGCGTAATACCCGCTAATATTTGATTATTTAACGGTGGGGTAATAACAATGCCATTCTTAATAACATAAGTGTTTGAAGCACTGGCTTCGGTTAATTCTTGTTTATGATTATACAATAATACTTCTTGGCAGCCCGCATTTTGCCCTTCTTGAAAATGCATCACATTGCCTAATAATGCGGTTGATTTAATTTGACAACGTTGCCACCTTAAATCTTCAATGCTTTTAAGTGCATACCCTTGACGAGTAGCTTTATCCGCTATTATTGGCTCCGGAATATCATAAGCCATGGCAAAAATAGTTGGTTGGACATTCTCAGGGTAGGCGTGAAAACGTTTATCATCGGCTCCTCGGCTTACGTGTAAATAAATACCAAGGGCTTGACCACCATTTTTCTGACTTAGCTGCTCACATATTTCACGCCACTGCTGATGTGAATATGACAAATTAAGTCCTATGGCATTTAAACCCTTTTTCATCCGATCAATATGAGCAGTAAAACCAACCATTTTTCCCGAATAAGAAGGGATCACTTCATATATTCCATCACCAAATAAAAAACCTCGATCTAAGGGAGATATTTTGGCTTGCTCAACAGGCATAAATTCGCCATTTAAATAAACAATACTCATTTTATAAAAACCTTTTACTCTAATTAAAATATATTGAAACCGTCGTCATGCTGAATTTATTTCAGTATCTTTGCTAATCGTTATGTGCTCATTAATGTTGTTCAATCTTAAATACAACACCGCTTAATTACTTAAATAAACCCTATCATGGCTCTAATTTGTGTAATTACGGCAATACCTTCACTAGCGGGTAAACTATCTTCGGTTAATTCATTTTTACGGGTAACACCATCAACACTGCCAAGTTTCGATAAATATTTTAAAATATCCGTAGGACAAGTTTCAGCTAAAAGATCATGTTTAGACCAAACACTTAAAAAGGCTAAAATACCATAAACGCCCCAGTTAGATACATCGGCAACAATTAATTCATCACAACTGGTGATCGCGGGGATAATATCAAGTTCAGCTAATTTTGCTTTGACTTTGCCCATACCGATTTCATTACCGCCATCACCAATAGCAATGGTAGGACACGAAGCTTGCGTTAAAAAATAATCAAAGCACGCTGCTCGTGCGCTTATATCTTCGCCACGCATATTATAATAACAACCATCAACCGCTAACCCCGGACGCTCAATTGAAATTATCGCCTGTGGATCATAATAATTTAATGCCGTTAACGCTTGTTGTTGTACTTGAGCATTATTCCCCCTATTAATGGCATGTACGCGGTAATCTTTTGCAAAAGCTTGCGCCAAAGATTGACAACAAACCAAGACTGGCAGTGCGCCTAAAATTTCTAACGCTTTATATAAAATAAGTGCCCCTACTGGACCATCGGTTTCAAAAGTATCAACCACAGGAAAACCAGTACCAATTAATATGTTACCCGTTAAATTTTTAAGTGCTTGTGCCGCACGTAAACAATAACCTGCGGTTAATACCGACTGAATTTGTTTCATACCGCGCAAGTTACGCTCAACCAATAGGTTTTCAATGGCTTTGCTTAACGCTAATTCATTTTTTGCTGCCAATATCATATTATTTTCATGCTTAATGACAACACTGTAGTTGAGTTTGCTCAAATAAACTTAACGCTAAATGGTTAAGATTGTGGGCAGCTTCCATAGAAATTGATTCAAAGCGAACTTTAGCGCCTTGTCCTAACTGTGCTAATTTCGCGGTGTCAATAGCGATAACCGCACCAATTTTAGGGTAGCCACCAATGGTTTGTCGATCATTTAATAACACTATTGGTTGACCATCAGCGGGAATTTGTACCGCACCATGACAAATGCCTTCTGATAATATGCCCTCAATATTGGCTTTGATTTCAATCCCTGTTAAACGATAGCCCATACGATCACAATGTTCACTTACAGTAAACTCAGAGCTAAAAAACAAGCGTTGTTGTACAGCAGAAAAATGTTGCTGCTGATAACTCATAATAGTGCGTAATGTAACCTCATTACCATAGGATGGTCGATGTTGCTCGGCTAATATAAAATTATTATTGTCGATGGTATCAAGTTGAATTGTAGGCAAAAAATCGCCATCAACCAGTGGTGTTCCTTGTAAACCACCCATATTTTCACGACAGACTGTCGCACTACTACCAAAACTTAATTTTATTTGAAAACCACCGGCAACGGCCAAATAAGTTCGTACACCTGCACTCGCGAAACCCAATTTGATCACATCACCACATTCAACACAATAACTACGCCACAATTCTTGTTTTTGATTATTAATAGATAACGTTAATTCTGCACCGGTAACCGCAATTTTGGTCGCAGCTATTGCGACTAATTCTAATCCACCGACGGTTATTTCAAGCGCAGTAGCACTCAGCGAATTTTGACAAAGCCTATTAGCCCATTGAAATGCTAGTTTATCAAGGGGGCCACCATTGGTTAAACCAATATTGAACGCTCCAAATCGACCTAGGTCTTGAATAAGGGTATGCATGCCTGCTTGTTTAACCACAAAACCACACATTTTTGTGCTTTGATTAATGTTGTTTTTATTGGTGGTATTCATGATATGACTGCCGTAAAGTCCATCGTATTTTTAGCTGCAAAGCTTAAAAATTCAGCTTTATTAATGGCACGAAATTTAATACGATCGCCCACTTTTACCGGCATACTAGGCTGTACGTTCGGGTTAAACATTAACATCGGACATAAACCAATTAAATTCCAGCCTCCCGGTGAGACACTGGGATAAACCGCGGTTTGTCTATCAGCGATAGCAATAGACCCACAAGGTACCTTTGTCCTAGGTGTCGTCAATCTAGGTGTAGCAATACGTTGGTCAACCTCACCTAAATAAGCAAAACCTGGGGCAAAACCAATGGCATAAACACGATATTCTTGTTCTTGATGAATATTGATCACTTCTTCTACACTCAACTGTGCACGCTTTGCTAAAGCCATTAAATCAGGAGCGCCATCTAAACCATAATAGGCAGGAAATTCAACTAAATCACCTTGCCCACAATTAACCTCAGGTAATTCAGCCAAAGATAATTTTAAACGCATCAATAATTGGTGATGATCACATTTAAACAAGTCAAAAACAACTAACATCGAAGCATAAGATGGTACCAAATCAACAATCAAATCATCACAATTTTTACGGATCAATAACTGTGCTTGCTGAATTCTCGCCGCTATTTTAGGCGTTACTTTTTCAGCAAAATAAATGATCACAGCATCTTCGCCAGCAATTTCAATTTTCACCTTTAAATAACCTTAATTAACTCTTTAATAGTGCTTTAATTTGTTCAATAGCTTGCACACCCTCAATATTATCACCATGAACACATAAACTATCTGGATGCAGTGATAAAATATTGCCATTAATAGTAGTTACTGTACCACTATTTTTTAACTGTTTAACCTGTGCTAACATTTGTTCTTTATTGTGCACAGCCCCTAATTTTGTTCGCGACAATAACCTACCATCATCGTCATAACAGCGATCTGCGAACGCTTCTGCTAGTAATGATATACCCATTTTTTTTGCTTGTTGCTGATGCTCAGTAAAATGATTGCTTGCCTGCAACATTAACGCTAATGGGCGATAAAAATTCGCAAGCGCTTGCATTATGGCATCCCTTACGTTGACGTTTGTCATCATATCGTTGTACAACGCACCATGCGGTTTAACATAATCAATTTCAATACCTTGCATTTTTGCCATGCCATCAAGGGCAGCAATTTGATATTGCACAAAAGCAATAATTTCGTCCGTTGAACAAGCAAGCGAGCGGCGACCAAAACCTTGTAGATCAGGATATGCAGGGTGCGCGCCAACGCTTACTTGATGTAGTTTCGCCAAGGTTAAGGTTTGTTGCATAACTAACGGATCACCAGCATGAAATCCACAAGCAATATTGGCTTGATCAATATGCGCCATCACTCGTTTATCCATGCCTAATTGCCAATGACCAAAACTTTCACCTAGATCACAATTTAATAACATCCTATTTCTCACAACTTATACTCGGGTCTGTTGACCTTTGTGTTTGAATTTAAAGCACGGCTAATCGACTATTGGGAATATCGGTAACTAACATTGCACCAGGGCTATGCGTAATACAAAAAGAGGGTTTTGCTTGTTCCAGTATAACTTGGGGTGTTACCCCACATGCCCAAAATACGGGTATTTCATCAGTTTTAATACTCACTGCATCACCAAAGTCGGTTTGTGTTAAATCATCAATACCAATTAAACTAGGGTTGCCTAAATGTACGGGGGCACCGTGAACAGCGGGAAACCGAGAACAAATTTGAATCGCACGGATCGCATCTTTTGCTAGCATAGGACGCATGCTTACTACCATATTGCCACTAAAAGCACCTGCGTTTTTACAAACAATATTAGTGCGATACATAGGCACATTTTTTTGTTCGCTGATATGACGAACTTCTAAACCATCTGCCAATAATGCTTCTTCAAATGAAAACGAGCAACCAAGCGCAAAAGTAACTAAATCATCCCGCCAAAAGGCACTAATATTATTAACTTCATCAACTAACTTGCCATATTCAAAGATTTTGTAACTGGGTACATCAGTACGAATATCTATATTTTCACCTAATTCAGGCAATAAAAAATCACCCGCGCTTGATGACATGCCTATCAACGGACACGGTTTAGGATTTTTTTGACAAAATAGTAAAAAATCACTTGCCCATTTTTGTGGCAAAATAACAAGGTTAGTTTGTACAAATCCTTGCGCAATACCTGAAGTGTTACCGTTAAATTCACCCATTTTAACGAGAGCACGAAATGCCTGTGGTGATATGTTTTTAATCATTTTTTTGTCATTTAATTATTTATGATTTATGATTAAGCTTGACTGAAGTCTCGCCTACGTCACGCCGACGATTTATTTAAGCATAAATTACGCTTATCGTCTTCCTGAACTTGTTTCAGGATCTCTATTTCAATGATCTAATATCGCTTCATAAACCAAAGAAATAACACTACCATAATTACCGGTTTCAAATTGTTTACCTTTAAACTGATAATTTTTATCATCACCCTCAACTTCTGAATGCCGCGCATTAGTTAATAAAATAATCGCTAAATCATGCTCAGGGTCAATTACAGTTACCGTACCAGTCCAACCAGTATGCCCAAACGCAGACGAACTGGCATAAGGTCCAAATTGCCATTTACGTGCGCCATTATCCGCACGTCGCCAACCTAAACCATAACTGCCATCACCATCGTCAGGTTTAATAAATTGATCCATAACGCTAGGGCTAAATAATTGTACTTTGCCATAGCCCCCACGATTTAATAATACTTGTGCCAATATGCTAAGATCTTTAGCTGTTGCAAACAAACCGGCATGTCCTGCAACACCACCCAAGGAATAATAAGCTTTTTCATCATGAACTTCACCTTGTAAAACATACTCTCTTATATGATCAAATTTAACCCTACCACCACGAGTATTACCTCGGATTTCGGTGGCCGCAATTTGATTTTTAGCAAATCCTTTTTGCAACGGGTTAAATACGCTGTGCTCTAAGTGTAATAGATGGTAAATATTGTTTTCAACATAACTATCTAATGACATGCCAGTAAGCTTTTCTACCAACATACCTAGCAACATATAATCAGTGTCGCTATACATGCGTTTGCTGTGTCGCCCTACTTTAAATGGCACTTTGGTTAAAATAAGCTGTTTAGTTTTTTCTACATTTTGTGAGAAAAATTGTTCACCTAATTCATTATCATGAGTAAAGAATTTTACCTGAGGTGAGTATCCCGCATTATGAGTTAAAACATCTTTAACCAAACGCATTTCTCGACCCGAACCACGGTACAAAGGTAAATATTCAACAATAGGTTTATTCACGTCTAATTTGCCTTCACTAACGAGTTTCATCAATGCAAAATTAGTCGCAAACATTTTAGTATTTGAGGCAATATCAAATAATGTTGTGTTGGTCATGCTAACTGGGGTTTTTAATAATTCACCCCCATCAGCAAATTTACGGGCATAACCATAAGCAGTATTTTTTAAGATTTCCCCATCTTTGATCACCACTAAAACCGCACCGGGAAAACCGTTTTTTATATCTTGATTAATGAGTTGATCTACTTTATTAAAACGACGAAAATATTGCGACTGATGGCTACGATCGATCAGTTGAGGAAAAGGAATAACGACATTGATAGTAGCGCCTTCAGGTAAAACATTTTCAACTCGTAAAGTATTATCACCACTTTTAGTACGTTTTTTTAAACTATAAACATAACGGTGATATGGCAGTAATGGTTGCGCGATATTTAATTGTTGACCATTAACATAAATATCTGCCGAAACCGCCTCGTTATTATTTATAATAATTTGCCCTCGTCGACGATAACTCTTAAAAATAGCGCGATCATTCACTAATGCTCGACTACTTCTAGTTAGTTGAGGAAAAATTTGATCTATCTGCCCTTTTTTCACCAAAACGATAGGATCAACTTTAGCCGTTAATTCTTGTTGATAACGCGTGATTAATCGTGCCACCTTGTTTGGGAAATATTTTTCTAATAAAGCAAACAATACTGCCGACGTTTTTTCATCCATGATCCCCGTGACTTGCCAAGGTAAAAAGTGCATTTGAAATGCGGTGATAACATTTTGACTAGCCTTATTTAACTGACCAGTTTCAAGCAAATGGTAGCCATAACTGTGTAACGCCGCTTGCCATAATCCAATATTAGGTATTTGTTTATTTAAAAAAATATGCCAATATTTGCTGACTGTTTCTTTGTCATACCAGGCTCCAACACCATGCTGATATAATTGATACCACGGAAAGCGTGGCCCAGGATCATTCTTATCTTGTGGGTTTATATCTGCATGACCTACAACTTGCGTTGGCAAAATATCAGGGTTGCGCGCCAAAATATCTTTACTTAGTTTTATAACCAACTGTATTTGTTGAGGATCATAATCAGGATAAAAACACATCTGCTCGTTTGAATTTAATGGCTGTTGCTCTATTTGAATTGAATTTTTTTGCACCCGTTCGCATACCGGTAAATTAACTAGATCAATACCAATAGATAAATCATTAACATTAGCACTGCCTTGCCAAAAACTCTTACTCACATATTGTGCCTTATTGCTTTCCTTAATTAATGGTATTACTTTGAGTCTCTCGTCTGGATAGCTTTTATCCTGATTTTCAGGAACCAAGTAATGAGCGCTAATAGTTGCCTCTTGCGCGACTAATTCTGCCAATGAATTTTGATAATTTTTCGCACTATAATGCATGACTAAAAATTTGATCCGTTGACTAGTTTTTTTTAAGGGTAAATTTTCGAACAAAACCGTACCACAACTAACCAACAAAGCAGTCGTCACTATCAATAAAACCAAGATCTTTAAACGCGAATTTTTAAACATATTTTAAAACATTTAACACCATACAATAGACTCATGATACTTCAAAATAATACCTATTGGCTTACTTGATCTAAAAGGTACAAAAATGATTGATAACTAATTCGGCTATGTTCACTCAAACCAATTTCACAAGTTCGACTATTACTTAAACCTTGCCTACAGTCGTCAGGCACTTGCGCCGCTAAAGTTTTCAACGCATGCTTATTTAATTCCGGTTGATAAAAACCTTTATCTCCCGCAAAACCACAACAATTTATATTGTCAGGAACAACGATATGATCACTGCATGCTCGCACAATTTGTTCGAGATAAATACCCTGATCCATTTTTTTACTACTACAAGTAACATGCAACATAAAGGTCTCTAAACTTTTGTTTATAACTAACTTATCAAGTACAAATTTCGCAATAAATTCACTGGCTTCGTAAACTTTTAATGTCGATAATTCTTTACTATTAATGGCAAAAGCACATGGGCTGGCATCAGTTATTACTGGCCACTTGCCACCCTCAGAAGCTTGCTCCATCAGATCAATAAAGCCTTGACGTTTTTGTTCAGCTATTTTATTCATCCCTTTTGAAGCCCAAGGCATACCACAACATAAAGTATTAATACCCGATGGTATGATCATTTCTAATTGTGATTTAGATAGAATAGACTGTAATACTTGTGCTAATGGTCGTTGATCTTTTGCTTTGTTATCAACAGCAAAAATTCTATTAGCGCAACTAGGGATGTAGACAACTTTTTGAGTAAAGCTGTTGCGCATTAAATTCGTATTATAACTTTTAGCCGCACTGGGCCATGCTGAATACCACTTAGGCACGTTATTTTTGCTCAACAGATTGAGCGTTGAAAAAGCTTTGCTCGTCAGTTTATCACCGCCAACACTACTCATTAAATTAACCGTATTTAAGCCAATTTTAGCCATAGCGCTCATAGCAGCAAAATTATTTGCAAATAAATTTGCCACTTTATCACGACAACCATTCTTGGCTAATTTTTGGGCTCTGAGGTGCTTTATAAAAACACCCGTATCTATATCAACCGGACATTGTTGACCACAAAGTCCGGTAGCGGCACAACTGTCTAAGCCAAAATATTGATAATCGGCAACTAAATTTTTGAGTTCCTGTGCTTGTTGATGAGTTAATTGCCCTTGCTGTTGCAATCGTTGCAATTCACAAATACGCCGCCATACGGTAATACGCTGTCGGGGGGTTAAGGTTAAATTAGCTGAAGGGCAAACTGGTTCACAAAAACCACATTCAATACATTTATCAATCAACTGGTTTGCCGCAGGCATAGTTTTTAAATGGTTAATATGGCAATTTTTGTCTTTATTAATAATAACGCCATCATTAAAAATACCTTTCGGATCAAATAATTGTTTAATTTGTTTCATTATTTCATATAAATCTGTACCCCATTCCAATTCAACAAAGGGGGCCATGTTTCGCCCTGTGCCATGCTCAGCTTTGAGTGAACCTTGAAAATCTACCGCGACCATTTGACTCACCGCCGCCATAAAATCACGATATCGTTGTATCTCTTGTTTATGGTCAAATGACTGAGTAAATACAAAATGTAAGTTACCCGCTAAAGCATGGCCAAAAATTATCGCTTCATCATAAGCAAACCGATCAAACAATTGGTGTAATCGCGTAACTCCCTCGGCTAATTTATTTAACGGTAAGGCAATATCTTCAATAACAACAGTGGTGCCAATGGTTCTATTAGCTCCCACTGCTGGAAACATGCCTTTGCGTATTTGCCATAATTTAGTGATTATTTGTTGATCCTTAGTAAAAAACCTACTAGGCAATAAATGAGCATTCAACGGTGTTATATGTGCTTGAATATTCGTTAATAAGCGCTTTAATTCATTTTCGCTGTTAGCACTAAATTCTATTAGCAATGCTGCTGTATTTTTACCAGCCTGAGTAAATTCAAGTAGTTCACTTAGTGAATTAGCCACTGAATTTAAGGCTCGATCATCTAATATTTCTACGGCATCAACGTGTTCATGAGCAAGCTGTTCAACAAGTTGACAAGCAACGTTCATTTGATCAAATAGGTATAATCCGGCATATTTATATTTTTTTATGGCAATAGTTTGATAAGTAATGTCGGCAATAAACGCTAGCGTTCCTTCTGAACCAATCATTAAATGGCTTATAATATCAATAGGATCATCAAAATCGATTAACGCATTAATACCATAACCTGTGGTATTTTTAAGTCGATATTTATGTTTAACCCGAGCAAGCAATTCAGGTGATTGTTTTATTGTTTTAGCTAATGCCTGTAATTGACTAATTTGCTCTTGGTGATCATTAAGATATGCCATGCGAGAATGACTGTCTGCCGTATCTAAAATACTGGCGTCGGCAAAAATCAACTTGATTGCGGCTAAAGTATGATAACTATTATTTTTAACTCCACAACACATACCCGAAGCATTATTTGCGGCAATTCCGCCTATTTTACAACTATTTATTGACGCCGGATCAGGGCCAATTTTTCGATCAAAAGGGAGTAGTGCTCGATTAGCTCGCGCACCAATAACTCCCGGTTGTAATTTTATCTGCTCACCCTCATTCAGTAGCTCAAGTTGTTCCCACGCTGTTGACAAAATAATTAAGATCGAATCGGTGATCGCTTGCCCTGAAAGACTAGTACCTGCGGCTCTAAAGGTTAGTGATAGTTGATATTGACTCGCAAGTTCAATGACCTTAATTAACTGTGTTTGAGTCTCAATACGTAAGACTAACTGAGGAACTAACCGATAAAAGCTGGCATCTGTACCATAAGCTAAACGCTGGATAGCACGAGTTATAATATTATCTGCCGCTAAAAATGAGCGCGAAGCTTGCTCAAATAATTTATAACCTTCAGTGTTCAACTTATTCATTTAACCATTACCTCGTTTCCTTTTACTGGTATGACTCCCATATTAGCTGAAAATATAGTTGATCAAGTACAAATAACATCCTCAATTCAAACTAATAATTTATTTTGTACATTTAATTACAATTTTAAGCTTATCTTAAGCTTTGCCAACTAATCTACCAATATGAGCAAAAAAAACTACTTAACACCTCTCTTTAGTTTACTAATTATTAGTATTTTAACACTGGGATGGTATGAAAAAGACGAATACTGGTATAGCGCAGAAAATGGCTTAGGTTATGCCTTTGGTATTGTAGGATCAACGATGATGTTATTACTACTGCTATACCCTGCCCGCAAATATTGGAAACCAATGCGAAGGGTATTTAAAGTACATCACTGGTTTAGATTACATATGTTATTTGGCGTGTTAGGACCCTCATTAATTTTACTGCATAGTAATTTCAGCTTAGGTTCGCTTAACAGTAATATTGCCTTGTTTTCAATGTTACTTGTCGCTTTTAGCGGTTTGCTTGGTCGATATGTTTATCAAAAACTACATCGTGGGCTCTATGGTGAACAAATAGCCTTTTCAGAATTAGATGTTGATTATCAATCGAGTAAAACTAATTTTATTAACTCTCCTTTTTTCACTCACGACATGCAGCAAACTTTAGAGCAAATAGAAGCAAAATTAACCTATCGTATTGTGCCTGTGTCAGCCAGTATTTGGGCAAGAAGAAAAATAAGAAAAATACAAAGGCAATCGAATTCACTAGTAAAAAAAATCACTCGAAATAGTAAAAATATGAATAATGAGCAAATGGTACTTATTAAAAATTTTGAGTCTTGGAACGCTGGCTTATTAAAACTAAAAAAAATGGCAAATTATGCGTTATATGCCCGCTTATTTTCTCTTTGGCATGTTTTTCATCTACCTTTTTTTTTCATGATGATCATTGCTGCTGTTGTTCATATTTTTGTTGTGCATATGTACTAGCTTAACGAGTCAGGAGGTAGTGTGAAAATCAATAATAAAATAAAACCATCATTTAATACTCGGTACGCTATCACTTATGTTGTTGGTATGCTTTTCTGTTTATTTTCCCTCAGTATATCGGCCGAAAATATATCAAATCAGAACACTAAGCTAAGTTTAAAGCAATTACTATTAATGCCCGGAAAATTAACACAAGCTCATGCAAAAATAGAAAGTCAATGTAATAAATGCCATCTTCAATTTGATAAATCTAACCAATCCCCCTTATGTTTAGATTGTCACAAAGCCATAAAATCTGATCTACAAAACTCAACAGGATTTCACAGTAAATTAGCTAAAAATAAAATTAAGCAATGTAGTCTTTGTCATACCGATCACCAAGGTAGAAATACTAACATCACCTCGTTAGATACTGAGCACTTTAATCATCAACAAACCGAGTTTCCTCTAAAAAATTCTCACCTTAAATTGAGTTGTAACGATTGCCATAAAAAAAATAACAAGAATTTTCGAATAAAGTTAAAAGTCGGTCAATGTACAAGCTGCCATCAAGATCCCCATCAAGGAAAACTAAAAAATGATTGTAGTAAGTGCCACAACCAAAAAAAATGGCAAGTAAGACAATTTGATCATAGCAAAACAACATTTAAGCTAGTTGGAAAACATCAACAACTGATTTGTCAGTCATGCCATGTTAATGATGTATCGAAAAAAATTGGCGATCAATGTGTTAATTGCCATCGTTCAAAAGATAAACACTTCAACGTATTTGGTAATAAATGTGGTGCTTGCCATACATCCAAAAGTTGGAAGAAAACCGATTACAATCATTACTCGTCAACAAAATTTCGTCTATTAGGTAAACATAAAACTTTAGCGTGTGTTGACTGTCATCTAAAAAAAGTTTCCCCTGAAAAAAGCTGCAATAGTTGCCATAAAAATAATGACATACATTTAGGCAATAATGGTACAGATTGCCAACAATGCCACAATAACAACAAGTGGCAAGATACTAGTTTTGATCATAATAATGACACAGATTTTACTCTACAAGGTGCGCACAAAAAATTAAATTGTGATGCCTGCCATTTACTAAACTCAGAAAAAAAAGCGGTCGCAACAACAAGACAATGTAATGATTGTCACCAATTGACAGATGCTCATCGTGGTAAACTTGGCAAAGACTGTCAAGACTGCCATAAACAACAGCAGTGGAACCAACAAGTTACCTTTAATCACGACTTTACCCTTTTCCCCTTAACGGGCGCTCATCAATTACTTTTTTGTCAATCTTGTCACGATACGGCTGATTTTTCAGTAAAATCATTTAAGTGTGCTGATTGCCATATTGACGATGATTTTCACCAAAAAACCTTAGGGAATAAATGTGAGCAGTGCCATAACACCTCTAGTTGGTCCGCTTGGCAGTTTGATCACCAACGACAAACTGATTTTCCCCTCAAAGGTGCTCACAATAAGTTAGCTTGTAATTTATGCCATAAAAAAGAACTTCCCAAACCACTTAAACCCGCCAAAGAATGTGTTAGTTGCCATAAAAAAGATGATACTCATCATGGTACTTTTGGACGGAATTGCCAACAATGCCATAACAAGGAGAGTTTTTATGATTTTCAACATTAGGATCATTAAAGCCCTACAGGCTTGCTTACTGCTTATTTTACTTGGCTGGACTAGCACCTCAGCAGCTCAGTCTTTTGATCACCAGATGACTTCATTTCCATTAGAAGGGCAACATTCAACCTTAGAGTGTCAAGACTGCCACATAAATGGTTTATTTAAAGGAACACCAACCGAATGTGAACTTTGTCATAGCAACAGCGGTATTATTGAGGCAACGCAAAAGCCCGCTGATCACATTCAAACAAACAATATTTGTGCTGATTGCCATACTCCTACCACATGGAATTCAATTATACGGCTGGAACATCAGTCCACGAGTGGTAACTGTGCAAGTTGTCATAATGATGTAATTACTCGTGGTAAAGGAAGTTCTCATATTCAAACAAGTCAAAATTGTGAATCATGCCATGTTGATAATAGTTGGCAAACCGTTTTTACCGTTAATCATGCCGAGGTATTCGGCTCTTGTAGCAGTTGCCATAATGGCAATATTAGCACCGGAAAAAATTTAACTCATCTTCCAACAGTTAAAGAATGCGATAGTTGCCATACCTCTATGGCATGGATACCAGCAACGTTTGATCATACCGGTGTAACGCTAGAATGTGGTAGCTGCCACAATGGCACAACCGCAACGGGAAAAAATAACCAACATATACTGTCAACACAAGACTGTGGTTCTTGCCATAGTAGTTCAACATGGGCACCTGCTATTACCGTAGATCACAACAATGTTATTGGCGCTTGTGCAAGTTGTCATAATGGCAATGTTGCCTTAGGAAAAAATAGCCAACACATTTTATCAACCGAAAACTGCGAGTCTTGTCACGCAACAACGACATGGTCTCCAGTAACGATTACAGATCACGATAATGTGCTTGGCTCTTGTACATTATGTCACGATGGTAATACCGCAACGGGTAAAACATTTGAACATTTGTTTACAACGTTAGAATGTAATGCTTGTCATTTATCCAGTGCTTGGCTTCCTGCCACCTTTGATCATAGCGATGTAACCGGAAACTGCCAAAGTTGTCATGATGGTAATATTGCCACCGGAAAAAATCCCCAACATATTTTATCGACCGAAACCTGTGAAAGTTGCCATTCATCCATTACTTGGGCTCCGGTTACTGTGGTAGATCATAATCAAGTTATCGGTAATTGTAGCAGTTGCCATAATGGTAATATTGCTGCAGGAAAATCACCCAATCATGTTTTTACTACCTTAGAATGCGATGCTTGTCATACGTCAACCGCATGGCTACCTGCCAATTTTGATCATGCTGATATTACCGGAACCTGTAGCAGTTGCCATGATGGTAATATCGCCACGGGTAAAAATACTCAACATATACTGTCAACAACAACCTGTGAAGCATGTCACTCCACGGTGGCTTGGTCTCCTGTAGTCAGTGTTGATCATGATCAGATCATTGGCTCCTGCACCAGTTGTCATAACGGTAATATCGCCACGGGAAAAACATCAAACCATATACCTACAACGTTAGAGTGTGATGCTTGCCATCTTGCTACTGCGTGGTTGCCAGCAACATTTGATCATGTTGAGATCACAACAAATTGCAGCAGTTGTCACGATGGTAATATCGCCACGGGGAAAAATACCCAGCATATACTGTCAACAACAACCTGCGAGGCATGTCATTCAACCACAACATGGTCGCCCGTTTTAACAACCGATCACAATAATGTATTGGGATCTTGTGCAAGTTGTCATGATGGCAATAGCGCAACAGGAAAAAATGCACAGCATATTTTATCAACCGATACTTGTGAAGCATGCCATTTAACTAATACTTGGTCTCCAGTTAGCGCTGTTGATCACGACAATGTTCTTGGCTCGTGTAGTAGTTGCCATGATGGCGTTAATGCAACGGGTAAAATAGCAAATCACTTAGCGACCACATTAGAATGTGACTTCTGCCATTTAACCACCGCTTGGTTACCCGCCACGTTTGATCATAGTGATATAACCAGCAATTGTAGCAACTGCCATGACGGCAATACTGCAACCGGTAAAAACCCTCAGCATATTTTAGCAACTGAAACTTGTGAAGCGTGCCACTCAAGCTTAACTTGGACTCCAGCCACAACGGTTGACCACAATAATGTATTGGGTTCATGCCGCTCATGTCACGATGGAAATACCGCAACCGGCCCTAATAATGGTCACTTTATCACCGCACTCGAATGCGATAGCTGTCATACCACGCAAAGTTGGAATTTTACCGGTTATACACACAGTGGCACTTACCCTGGTGAACATAGAAACCGACTTGATTGTAATGATTGTCATACCAGTAATAACGAAACTATATCGTGGCGATTTCCCTATGGTCCAGACTGTGCAGGCTGTCATGCAAATTCTTATGAAGCTGAAGAACACAAAAAAACCAGAAGCCCCTCAACTATATTTTATACCGTATCAGAGCTAAGAGACTGTTCTGGTGCTTGTCACGAATACACTGACAACACCTTTACAACTATAAAAAGAGTTAAGAATCATGAGCATAGTGTAAGCGACAGTGGGTTTGACAACTAATGAAAACATTCAATTTTATCACAACCAAAACCATAACCACTGTTGTTGGTTTATGCTGTATTAGTTTTAATAGTTTTGCTGAAGACAGTTTCGATAAAAAATCACCTTTTAACAACCATGAAAAAAACATGACTGATCATATTGTTAAATTAGGTGAAAATTTATTTTCTCTTGCTGAAAAATATAATTTGTCTGTAGACGACTTAAAAAAATGGAATAATATTATTGATGAAGATAAAATTTCATTAGGACAAAAAATACGATTAACGGGAAGTGGTCACCCAATAAATAAAAACCAAACAAACAAAAGTGCAACTAAAACAAATAATTTAACCCAACAAGCAAAAACAGCATTAACCAACAAAAATTATTCTTTAGCTGTTCAGTTATTAAGGCGTTTATACAAACAAGGTAACAAAAATGAACGTCAGTTTGCGCTAGAATTTTTAGGTGTTGCTCGTGAAAAACAAGGTCAAAAAGCGTTTGCCAAACAAGCCTATCAAACTTTCTTAAAAAGTTTTCCGCAAGCAAAAATGGCAGCAAGAGTTAAAGTTAGACTGAACAATTTAATTGGTATTGAAACATTAAGCGAAGATAGAAAACTTAGAAAAAAGCCAAGAACTAAAACTAGATCAAACCGCTCCTACACCCGAGGAAGTATTTCATCAGACTATCGTAAAAGTGTCTTAATCAATGATTCTGGTGACAGTAGAGACACCTTATCTTTAGCCAATTTTGATGTAGATGCCAAAGGTAGTTATCAACAAGACTCGTACAACCTAGGCTTTCGAGTATCATTAGGGCATTATCAAGATCTATTACCCAGTTCAAATAAAACCAGCGAACGCATACGATATTTAAATGTATCGGCTAAAACTGATGATGGTTTATATCAAATAAAATTAGGCCGTCAACGTAGTCGCGGCAAGGGTGTTTTTGGCCGATTTGACGGAATTATTCTTGGCAGTGAAATAAGCAAAGATATGCAAGTTAATGTGGTCGCGGGTTACCCCGTGGCTTCATCAAGAATAACTAAATTAGATCCTGAAAGGCACTTTTATGGGTTAAGTTTAGATATTGACAATGGTTGGCAAGGCATAGACTATAGTATTTTTATTTTTCAACAAGCCATTAATGGCCTTACCGATAGAAGAGCCGTTGGCGGAGAATTCAGTTATTATCAAGATAGTGTATCAGTTTATGGCTTAATTGATTATGATATATTTTTCAATGCATTAAATGCTCTTTTACTCTCAGGCAGTTATTCAACAGCAACACAACAACGTTATAGCTGGTCGCTAAATTATCGAAAAAGTCCTTACGTTGGCACTCGTAATGCGTTAATTGGACAAACCGTTGATAGTTTTGCTGAATTACAAAATCTTTTTATAACCGATGAAGAAATTTTAGATTTAGCGTTAGACAGAACACTAACCAGTAAAACCGCTTCATTACAGTTTTTTCAGCCCCTTAGTAAAAATTATGATATTAATACTAGTCTTACTTGGATGAACATATCAGGCGCACCAGAGTCTGGTGGTGTACCCGCTATTAGTGAAAGTGGTGATCAGTATTATGCAAACATCTACTTGTCGGCAAGAAAATTATATAGCCAAAATGACACCAATAGCTTTGGCATTCGTTACTCAAGCCTAGCCACTACCGATGTAATGTCACTTTATCTAACTAACCAATACCGTTTCACTAAGGGCTTATCAATTGTATCAAAATTAAGATTTGATGATCGCAGCAACAACAATGGTTCTAGTCAAAAAAGTATATCACCCACCTTTAGAGTACAATATCAAAGCAAAAAACATTACTTATATACAGATTTAGGTGGGATTTTCTATGATTCCAAATCAACCTTACAACCATCTCAACAAACTAAAATCTACTTTCTTTATTTAGGTTATCGATATTATTTTTAACCTACAACATGATAACCGATAAAAATAGGCGTTAATTAGAAATATAAAGAGTTGATAAAAAATCTTTAAATTTTTGAGTTACACCTTCATTTATGCCATGCTCACCTAACAAACGAAAAAAAGTATATTTATTACTTTGATGTACCGCAAGCAAAATAGACTTCTGCTCTCCTTTTAAGGTGATCAATTTAAATTGTTGCTTTCGTTGCGTACTAAAAAGCTCTGTTGATAATGCAGCATTGGGTACTAAACCAACTTTGTCTTTCCAAATACTCAAAACTGACGCTAAAGGAACACTGCTATTCATTCTGATCACCGACATTTCATAGCGTTCACCTTCATACAGCAATTGATATTTAGCACTAGCAATACCTGAATTTTCGCTGAGTAAGTGCCAACCATTAGCTAGTGATAATTGCAAAAAATTACTAACGGGCTCTTTTTTCATTGACCTTGTTTTTGATAACCTCAAATTACGAGGAGAAGAAAATTTAGGCTTTTTCCACCAATCAGGATCAGCAATTGACTTAACATTTGCTTGTCGTTGTATATTGGTATTAGCTAATTGACTTGTTTTTTGTTCATTCGTTGCGGCTAACAACAAAATACTGACAAAAATAGTCGACAAAACTCCCGCCATAATAAATTTTTTATTCTGCAATGTTATTCCCCTTACTAGTAATTTTAACGCTTAATTAGCATTATTTAATATCGTTAATATAGCTGAGTTCCCTAGAGCTAAATCAAAAGAATTTTCACCCTTTTTATTTTTTCTTCGAGGTTTTGCTCCGGCCGCTAATAAAAGTTTCACGCATTTTGCACTAACACTTTTCACCGCAAGCATTAGCGCGGTTAAGCTCTGTTTATTTCGCCTCTTAAGATCAGGTTTACGATCTAATATTAATGCTAATTCATGATCTTTACCCTGTGCCGCAAACATTAATGCACTATTACCATTCAGTGTTTGTTTTTGAGGATTAGCACCATAATTTAACAATTTAACCACACAGCCATAACACCCTTTAAGCACTGCACGCATCAAGGGTGTATAACCTTGGCTATCAGCTTCATCGGTGTTAGCTTTTGCTTTAAGCAAACGAGCGACTAAGTCAGCATTAACAATATCTGCGGCATACCACAATGCATTACGACCTTTTTTATCAACCAAATTAACTTTATTAACATCTACTTCATACATATCCTTGGCGCTACTATCGGCACTATTCATACTGATAAGTAATTGACTCATTTGTATGAGATTATTTTTAACTGCTAACAAAAGATATGAGTTATGTTGTTTTTGCTGATCTTTACTCTGCAAAACAAAATGAGGGAATTGACGCAATATCGTCATAAAAATTTCAAATTTATTGTATTTTATCGCAAACCATAAAGGCGTTTGCTCAATCGGTAAATTTTCAAGCATATGACGATCAACAAGTTTAACTAATTTTTCAACAACGCTAAGGTTATTATATTTTATAGCTACACGAAATAAATAACTCCATTGCTCTATTGTGGGGGTGATGGTCAATGGTTGATTTAATAAATGTAGTGCAAGTTGAGTTTCTTTGTTTAAGATTGCAACACTAATAGCATTTTCATGTAAATGATTTATTTGCCAAGGATTATACCCTTTTTTTAATAGGTACTTAACCATCGGCAATTGTTGCTGAGCAACAGCAATCGCTAATATTGGCCAATCAAAATAAGGGCTTTTACGATCAGCTGCTTGCAATTCTAATACTTTTTTTCTTTGTTTAAATAATGTTGCATCCCCTTTTTTACTCACCAGAGCTTTAGCTGAAAAAGAAGTTATTAATTTAATAGATAATTGCTTGGCATACATCAAAGCAGTATTCCCACGACTATCTTTCGCGGTTAACTTTGCTCCCTCATTAATTAATTGCTGAGCTAGCATTCGATTTTTCGCCATAATGGCAACAATTAATGGCGTTTGTTTTTTTGTGTTAACTAAATTTATATTTGCCTTAGTTCTGATCAGTAAACGACTCACTTTGGGCATGTTTTTGCTTGCTGCAATGTGTAGGGCTGAGTTCCCCAGATTATCCTGTTTGTTTATATTAGACGCTAATGTGTTTGTATTTAATTTAGATTCATTACGAAAAAAATTTATTAACCAAAGTGCAATATCTTGCTGATTATTTTTTAGTGCTAACAGCAATGGCGTATCCCCTTGTTTATTAATGAAATCAAACTGTACATTCTGTTGTTGTAATTGTAATATTTTGGCTAGATCACCTTGCTTTATAGCTTGATTTAATAAATGTTGTCGCTGATATGGATCCACTTCTAAATTTTCAGGATTAGAGAATAATTTTTTTAGCAATTTTTGTGCTTTTCGGTTACCACCAGCTTGCGATAATGCTAAGAATTTTTTTGCCTGTACTAAATTTTTATCCAACACTTGACCTTTGGCATACAGAGAACCAAGTAAATAACTTGCTTTATTATTATCACTTGCCGCTAACAACAACCAATATTCTGCTTTTTCCTTTGATTTAATGACTGAACCACCATGTAAATAGCATAATGCTAATTGATATTGAGCAGATGAATTGTTTAGTTTTGCCAACCGTTTCAACTCAGGCAGCACTAGCTGATACTGACCCAATAACAATTGTTTTTTTAAATCAAATGGAAGCTTATCCGCAGCTCGTATAATGAAACTGGTAAGCAGAATACTAACAAATAGTATTAAATTATACTTATGCTGCGCCATATTTAGTTAACACCTGAATACCAATTTTTTTCAAAAATGGAGTAGGCAACACCCCACCGGCACAAATAATCACCGCACTATTGATTAAAGTAAGCTCATCAGCCTGATATATTAGTTTTACGTACTTAGCACTAATACTCTTGATATTAGATGCCATATATAGGGTTAATAAACCTTGTTCTACAAGTTTTTCGACTCGTCTTCTATTTTTTTGCTTTGCTCGATTAAAACTATCATTACGATATGAAATTGATACCCTACATTGACCTAATTCAGCGATACTACACGCAGCTTCTAAAGCACTATCACCACCACCAACAATTAATACATCATCATTATTGTATTGTTCAGGATCGGTTAAACGATAAACCACTTTTGAACACTCTTCACCTGCAACCCCTAATTTTCTCGGTGTTCCTCGCCTACCGATAGCCAATAAAATACTTTTGGTACGATATGTATTCTTACTGCTAATGAGATCAAAACTTCCATCTTCATTTTTTACAACATCAAGCATCGCTTCACTTTGATTGATTTTTAACGAATATTTTTGGATGATATCAAACCAAAATTCGAGTAGTTTTTCTTTTGATATTTCCCCAAATTTAACCTTCCCCACTAAAGGCATTATTGCTGGTGAGGTCATCACCAATTTACCACGAGGAAAATGGCTTACAGTACCGCCAGCAACATCTTGATCAATAGTAACAATATTTAAATTTTTTTCTTTCGCTCCAAGCATTGCAGAAATTCCCGCTGGACCTGCACCAACAATCACACAATCAAGCAGATTTTGATCAAATTTTGATTGTAATTGCAGATACCTTTCCACCGAATCCATTGCTTGACGACCTTGCTCAATTGCATTCTTTATCAAACCCATACCGCCTAACTCTCCGGCAATAAAAAGTCCGGTAACATTCGTTTGAAAATCTGGAGAAAGTTCGGGAATATCTACACCTCGTTTTTCAGTACCAAAAACCAAGGTTATGGCATCTTGTGGACAATAGGTTTTACACGCACCATGACCAATACAATTAGACGGATTGATTAACTGTGCTTGACGGTCAATTAATCCCAAAACCTTGTTCTCAGGGCATGCTGCAACACAAGAGCCACAACCTAAACATTTAGTTAAATCAATAACTGGATGTAAACTGGCTGGTTCAGTTAAGCCATCTTTTTTGGATTGCACTAACAAATTTAAACTTGAATGATGCACCCGTTTTCGACAAAAAATATAATAAGCCAAAATCAAAAACAAAGGTGCCAAATAAATAATTACTGCGGTAAGTTCACTACTCATACCCACCTCTAAATTCTAATAATGACAAGAATTTTTATCCTATTTAAGCAACGTTAAAATACGTTATTAATAGTGAGCTTAATTGACCAACATTAAGTAAAGCTTAAAATTTAGGAAATCCTGAAATTAAGGATCAAAGCCAGTGAAATATCGATGGGATCAGAGTTATTAGCTTTTAATATTTATAGCAATACCTGCATATATAGTAGAGACAAATTTAAAAATTAAGTTATTTCCTTTGGGAAAATGTTCAATTACAAGCACTTTATACTGGTTATACTAAGTTTGATGGTAATTCAATTAATGCTAGTGATAATAATTCAACTTATTTATTGTTTTGGGTGGTTTTATAAAGAAAACACCTTGAAATAAGACACTGTGCTAAGCCAGTTAACAATGTTTAACTGGCTTTTTCATGCAGTATACCCCACCTGTCAATAGGTTCAAAATTGTTGATTTACATAAATAAAGTGAGCATATACAGTACTTAAAATAAATTAAACATTTGGTTAAAATCAATAAATCAAATAAGGCTTACGTTGTTTGTTGAATGCCTTAAGTGCTGGTTGCCAAGAGGCTCTAATCTCTAAAAGACTCTTACCCGCTTGTAAAGCCTTTCTGAACTCATCGGTGCCAGCTAATTTATCTAAAAATGTAGGCCGTTGAAAAAATTTAACGCCTGCATTTTTAAATTGTTGATAAGCGCTATAAAAATAACTTAAGTTTAATCCGACTTGTTTAGAACCACGAAAATCTCGACCGTAGAGCTTTTTATTCATTAATTTCGGCACTAAAGCAGCACCAACCATCGACACAGGGGTAAATTCAAAGTGTCCTAATTTAACCATATCGTGACCGATAACTTGAAATGGAAAAGGAGTGCCTCGTCCTACACTAACAGGCGTTGCTTCAAAAAAAGCTAACATCGGATAAAGCTGTACTGCTGTTTGATTAGGTAAATTGGGACTAGGTTTGATCGGCAACCAATAATTCATACTGCGGTTGTAATTGGCGACTGGGATCACGGTAAGATCTAAATTATGTTTGCTATTTAACCAGCCCTCACCTTTGATCATTTGTGCCAACTCACCCACAGTCATACCATGCATTAAGGGAATTTCATCCATGCCAACAAACGAACGAAATTTAGGTGTTAACATTGGACCATCAACAATGAAAATATTGGGGTTTGGCCGATCTAACACCATGAAACTCACCTCAGCATCAGCCGCCGCGGCCATAACATAGTGCATGGTACTGATATAAGTATAATAACGCACCCCCACATCTTGAATATCAAAAATGATCAGATCAAGCTTAGCCATAATTTCTGCTGGTGGTTTACGGTTTGTTCCGTAAAGTGAAAAAAGTGAAATGCCCGTTTTTTTATCAATACTACTGGCAACGTTAGCACCGGCATCATGATCACCTCGAAAACCATGTTCTGGTGCAAAAATAAACTTAATATCAACATGTTGACTAAGTAAATAATCAACTAAATGAAGATCTCCAACCCTTGAAGTTTGATTGACCACTAAGCCAACACGCTTGTCTTTTAATAAGGGCAAATAAAGTTCAGGTTGCTCTGCGCCAACTTTAATTTTATTAATCTGATGTAAATTATTTATGGGTTGAGAATTAGCACTCATCACTAAAAATGTCATTGTAAGTAATAACATGGGTATGACTGCAATAAGATGCTTCATCTAACTCCTAGGATATTTTAACGAGGCTCAAAATTCTAAGTAAAACAAAAATCCATTAACCTACAAGCAGAACCCGTCAACAGCTTTTCGTAAAAAGCCATTCGACTTTGCTAACATTAGTTGACCCTGCTCTACAGAAGCCCCCGTGAGTACTAATAAAATAGCTAATTTAGCACTGTTATTGGCATGTTTTAATGCTGCTGTACTGGTTTGTTGATCACAACCTGTTGCTTGCATCACAATGCGTACCGAGCGCGCGTAAAGCTTCTCATTACTCGCATTAACGTCAACCATTAAATTTTGATAACTTTTGCCACTGCGGATCATGCTCGCAGTACTCAACATATTTAAGATCATTTTTTGCGCTGTCGCTGATTTCATTCGAGTGGAGCCTGTTAAAACTTCTGCGCCAACTTCAACACAAAGATCAATATCGGCAAGCTGCGCAACTTTTTGAGTAGGCGAACAAGAAACACCAACCACCACGGCACCTAAGCTTTTTGCATATTTCATTGCGGCTACCACATAAGGTGTACGTCCACTGGCAGCAATTCCGACTAATACATCGTTGTTATTAAAATTAACCTTTTTTAAATCTTCAAGCGCCTGTTCAGTATCATCTTCTGCACCTTCAACGGCTTTAAAAATAGCCTGTTCGCCACCCGCAATAATTCCAAGCACTTGTTGATCAGAAACACTAAACGTTGGTGGGCACTCCACTGCATCTAAAACCCCTAAACGTCCACTAGTACCCGCACCAAGATAAACTAAACGCCCACCAAGCTTAAAGGCTTTTACTATTTCATCTACGGCTTGGGCAACGTTAGGAAGCACTAACTCAACCGCAACGGCGACTTTTTTATCTTCATGATTGATTTTTTCAAGCAAAGCAAGACTATCCAGCAAATCAATATCTAAGGTATTTGAATTTTGCTCCTCGGTGGCAATGTTTTTTAAATCATTAATGAGGGTCTGTTTATTTTTCATCATATTATTTTAATCTATAAAAAGATGCCGCCAAAAAACAAGCTCCATCTAGTGCACTACCTTTAGGTGTTAATAATTGTTGTTGAATACTTTTAGCCAAATAGGGTTGAGTGGGCTGAGCTAGTCCGCCTAATAATACTAAGGGTAATTGTGTGTTATCTAAGGTTAGTTTAATTAACGCCTCGACAGCGATTATATGTTGATCTATTAATAATTTTGCAACTTGACAGTTCGCCGCTAATTTAAATATTGTCGGTGAAAACACAGCATAATCAGCCGGCGTGACACCACTTAGCCAAGTCAATAATTCAGGCCTCGTTTGTCCGATCACCCGAGCAATCGTTTGCGTTAATAAACTAGTACAACAATCGTTTTGTTCAAGTTCAGCAATCGTCGCTTTAACCGCAGCAAGCCCTAACTTAGCCCCTCCTCCCTCATCACCTACTTGAAAGCCCCAACCACCCATTAATTGAGTATGACCATTTTCGCTTAAGCGCATCCCCACCGCACCAGTCCCCAATGCAACTACAGCAACAGGCTGACCCTTATTCGCGCCATAAGCAGAAGTTCTCGCATCACTACAAACCGTTAACTGCACAAATGGCATAGCTAAAGCATCTTTAAGCTGTTGTACGCTAGCTTCGTTACCTGCACCCGCTAAACCAAACACGGCTGAAATTTGCTTAGGGCTACATTGAGCTTGTTTCACTAACTGTTGACACAGATCAGTAAGGGTTGATATTGCCCCAGATAAATTATTGGTTAATGATGAGCCACCACCTTGGCTATGCCAAGTTTGCTGTGTTTGCAAATTAGTTAACCGAGCTAACGTTTTAGTGCCGCCGCCATCAATACCTAAGACAAAAACAACCTTGTTTTTTTCACCAACAGTCATGAAATATGAACCTCTAATGTAAATGCTGTTCGTTTAGCCAGCGACTTTCTTTGACCGATCATACAAACGAGTGTTGAAATCAGTGTCGCAATACAAAGCTTCCACGTAAAAGCCAAATCAAATTGCAGGGCTAATGATAAATAAAATGTTTGCATATAAGGTTGCATTAACAACGTAACCACAAATCCCGTGATCAATGCTGCTAAAACAGATCTTTCACTGCCCCGTTGGGTAAATAATGCGGTAAAATAAACCCCCAACAAACCACTGTATGAAAACAACATCACACTTAACGCAAACGTTAACAGCGGGGTATCACTGTACTGCTGCCAATAGAATGACAATATTGCCATTACCGCTAATGCTAACGCAACAAGGATCATAAAAAATTGCCCTGCTTTAACAAAATGAGCATCTGTTACTTTTCGGCCTTTACCGCTACGCTCTCTTTGCTCACAAAAAGGACGATAAATATCTTGAACGATCACTGATGACATTGAACTTAAACCAGAATTTAGCGTAGATAATGCCGCCGCAATAATACCAATAGTGACTAAACCTCGAACGCCTGAGGGTATTTCATGCAAAACATACCACATAAAAACAGTTACCTTTTTACCCTCAAAACTTTGCACAACTGAAATAGCTTGATCCGTTAACATAAGATCAGGGCGTAAATAGAACACATAAAGTAACAAGCCAATGATCAAAAACAATAACATTATAGGAATGGCAATAAATACAGCCCAATCTAGTTCGGTATATCTCGAGAGCATCAACTCATCCTAAAAACTAATATCGGGCAACTGCCATTGTTGCTGTT
>CAZVPC010000009.1:0-12405 GCA_964629005.1 uncultured Pseudoalteromonadaceae bacterium
ATCGATTAAGTTGATCACCAGCGTTAATGACGAAACCGCACCGACAACAATCAACAGTAAATAAAACCACACATAGAATTTTTCAAAACGTACGCCAAATAAAAAATGGGCGCATTTACCGCCATAATACCAAAAAGTGAGTACGGTACTGGTACTTAAAAAGAACACTACCAAGGTAAGTAAGTAACCACCAACTACGGGGATGCTCTGTGCAAAAGCTTGCGCGGTTAAGCTCACGCCGGTTAAATTTACGGTTGTATCACTATTGAGTACGCCGGTTACTAAAATGGCTAAAGCGGTGCAGGTACAAACAATTAAGGTATCAACAATAGGGCCTAATGTTGCTACTAATCCCTCACGAATAGGTTCATTGGTTTTTGCTGCGCCATGTGCCATTGATTCGGTGCCAATGCCCGCTTCATTGGAAAATGCGCCGCGTTGCACACCAATTAAAATAATAGCACCAACAAAACCACCAGTAACTGAGTTACCATTAAAGGCACTGCTAAATATTAACAACAATGAGCTGGGTATTTTTTCAATATGAAGTAGTAATACATACAAGGTCATTAGAAAATACAGGCCAACCATCAAAGGAACAAGTCGGCTAGTTACGGCACTAATACGTGATAATTTTCCTAGTACAATCGAGGTTATTAAAGCGGCTAAGAGTAAACCAGTGATCAAATCAAACGTGAAATGTTGTTCAAGCGTGGCTAAACCATGAGGAATGGCAACAAAATCACGTAATACTTGTACCAGTTGATTTATCTGAAAAATTGGCAACGCACCAAACATGCCACCTAAACAAAATAACCATGCTAGTGGTAACCATTTTTTTCCTAAGCCTTCGCGAATCACATACATGGGACCACCTTGTAGATGACCATTTCGGTCTAAACCGCGATACTTTACCGCTAAACTGGCGGTATAAAATTTAGTGGCAATACCAACTAAGGCGGTTACCCACATCCAAAAAATAGCCCCTGCACCACCTAAGGTTAACGCCACCGCAACACCGGCAATATTGCCTAAACCTAAGGTGCCAGATAGCGCCAACATTAGGGCTTGAAAGTGAGAAACATCACCTTGAATTCTTACTGAATTTGTTGCTTGGTTTTGATCGGGTACTTTGCCTAACGTAATATCAAGCGCGTGTTTTAGATGGCGGTAAGGCTGAAAAGCAGAATGAAATACAAAAAATAAACCGCCACCGACTAATAAAACAACTAACGGTAAGCCCCACATAAAAGCAACTATGTTGGCTAAAAAGGCGTTGATGTTTTCCATCGGGTTCCTAACTAAGAATGATTTAATTAATAATTTACGTTAACAGGGAACAACTTAAATGATCAAGTACTATGGTTGATGGTATGATGAAAATAGTTAAAGTGATTTAGATAATTTCAAGTAAATATTTTATGGAGTAAGCGTTACTTTCAGGGTGTGATCACGCATTGCTAAAAAACTATCTTGATTTTCTTGGACGCCCTGCGCACTCTAAATTAACTTTTATGTCCATGTAAACCGTGGTCTGTCCCTATTTACTCCTATTTACTCATTTTCCATAATTGTGCCGATAGTTGTTCTATAGGCCGATCAGGATCGTTTAAGATCCAATTTACCAAGGTTTTTGCAACATCGGGTATGGTCTTAGTTACTGTTGTTTTTTGATCATTAATAGTGTCTAGCCATGTTGCAGTAGTCTTTGAACAAAGCTGGTGCATTATGGTTGCAAATTTTAATTGCGCGAGTGCATGTGCATTCGATAATTGCTCCATTTGCCCTTTTATTGGTTTAGTCAATATGGGTAAAGATAAATGTAAACACTCACTAATAAGCTCAAAACCACTATTACAAATCACCCCTTTGGCTTGGCATAAATCATTTTTAAAACCTTGGTAGCAAACTTTTCTCAAGGAAACATTACCTTGCTTTTTATTTTCAGTATCAGTTGCATATTGAATAAAGCGCCATTGAGGAAAACGTTGTAATAACTGGGTAACGGCTATTTGGTTTTCAAACGGTAAATAGACCACAATAATATTGTTATGAATTGGTAGTGCTTTTATTTGTAATTGTGTATCAATAATTGGCGGTAAAATGTTGTTGTCAAAAGCATGCCAATGTAAACCCACAGATTTTTTTGCGGGAGCAAAATTTTTCAGGATGTTTTTAGCTAAAAAATTGGCACCAGTAACTGGGGTGTTTTTACCAAAAGCATACTGATGGCCAATACCAATAACGGCTTTATGGTGCAGTTTTGCCGCCCATGCGGTTACCGGTTCAAAGTCAGTGATTAACAGATCAAAATTTTCAACAGGCAAGTTAATAACATCATAAATAAAACGGAAAAGATTATTATGAAAGGCCGACTTTAAATAATCAACTTCTCCATTTTGAGTCACAAAAGTGAGCCCTTGACGAGACCAAAACTCGCCAAATTCTTCCATATCGAAAAGCTGCTTGGGATCTCGTCCGGTAAAAAGGTATTGAACTTCAACATCAATTTTACGTTGATTAAAATACTTAGCTAACATTCTGCTTCGAGAAATATGTCCGTTGCCAGTTGCTTGAATACCATAAAGAATTTTCACTAATAAAGTCCACTCGTTAATTGTGCAATGCAGCTACCAAGTATGGCTCCTGCAATTATGTCAGAAGGAAAGTGCACACCTAAAATAATGCGTGAACAACTTACGCTTATAGCCCAAAGCATTATTGGAAATGCTACCAGACCAAATTCCATTAGAGTTAAATTTGCTAATAAAAAGGCAGCCATGGTGTGCCCAGAAGGGAAGCTGAATTTATCTGATGCAGTAACAATACTTGAAAAATCAGGCACAACTTCAGGCGGTCTTTTTCTTCGAAGACTATTTTTTAAGATGAAGTATAAACATCGTTCTAAAGCAAAACTCTTTAAAATTAGAGAAGCAAAAGGGAAGCCTAATTCAGGAATAATTAAGCAGTAAGTATAGGGCAATAATACTTGCATATAGCCATCGCCACTTGTTGAAATAGCCCTTACGCCGATGATAAATTTTGGGTAAAAGCGGGACTTTCTACACCAAAGTAACATGCGCAAATCGACTTTATAGATACTATTTAACATTGTCATGATGCTAACTTAATCATTCAGTATGACTGTTGAGTGACAATTTTTTTTCAATATCGTGATAAATAAAATACGCAAGCAATTGGTACATACTCATGGTAACTCTAACTGGATCCTGCCTTTTGAGATAACATGGCTATTAGATGGTATTATTAAAGAAAGCTTTTACATGAAAATAGTTTGATGATCTCTGCGCTACCGATTAACCACATAAAAGCCTCTTTTATTCAGGCGATAGAAAACAATCAAACGGTGATACTCTCGGCTCCGCCAGGAGCGGGTAAATCAACTTGTTTGCCGTTGTGGTTATTGCAACTAAACGAATTTAGTGGACAGAAAATTTATCTGTTACAGCCGCGTCGTATTGCGGTGAAAAATATTGCGCTATATCTTGCCAGCCAACTTAGTGAAACGGTAGGTCAAAGTGTGGGTTATCGCTTAAGAGATGAAACTAAAACAAGTAAAAATACCCGTTTAGAAGTGATCACTGAAGGCATTTTAACGCAAATCATGCAAAATGATGCGGAGCTTAATGGTTGCGGCTTGGTAATTTTTGATGAATTTCACGAACGTAGTTTACAAGGTGATTTAGCCTTTGCGCTGGCACGCGATATTCAACAAGGTTTGCGTGATGATTTAAAAATACTATTGATGTCGGCAACCTTAGATAGTGAGCAGTTAACTAAACAATTGCCCGATGCGATAAGTCTTAATAGCGAGGGTCGTAGTTTTCCCGTAGCAATAAGTTATCAAGCGACAAAAAATATTTCTCGCTGGCGTGAGCATGCACTAGCGGTGATCAAAATCCAGTTGCAACAGCAAGCAAACTCTATTTTGGTGTTTTTACCCGGTATTGCTGATATTCGTTATTTAGCCGAGCAATTAAGTGCGTACATACCTGACAACACGGATTTATTTTCACTTTATGGTAACTTAACACTAAAACAGCAACAACAAGTTATTTGCGCGAGCGTTGTTGGTCGACACAAATTAGTACTGAGTACCAATATTGCTGAAACCTCGTTAACCATTGATGGCATTAATTGTGTTATCGACTGTGGTTTTGAAAAACGCGCTTACTATGATCAGGGCAGTTTAACTAATAAATTAGTGACACAGCAAATTTCAAAAGCGTCAGCAATACAAAGAGCAGGACGTGCAGGGCGGTTAATGCCGGGGGTTTGTATTCGTTTATACGCCAAAGATGATTTTGAACGTCGCCAAGAGCAAGCGATAAGTGAAATTCAACAAGCCGATTTATTACCACTGTTAATTGAAGTGGCGCGCTGGGGTGTGAATGAATTAGCCTATTTACCGCTGATAGAATTACCCAGTGATCTTAAGCAGCAACAAGCGTGGCAAGAGTTAAAGCGTTTGAGTATTGTTGATGATAAACGAATACTTACTGCGCATGGTAAACAAGTGGCACGACTGAGTTGTCATCCACGTTTTGCGCAGATGATTTTAATGGCTAAATCGTTACCGCAAGACGTTACGGAAAAAAACTACCCAAGTTTGGCGTGTTGGCTAGCAGCATTGTTGGAGGAGCGTGATATTTTTCGTGCGGCTGAGCAAGTTTATTGTGATTTACGCCAACGCGTACAGATACTATTAAAGGCGATAAAAGAAAAGTCATCCATCTCATCTTATGCGCGTATTGTACGACAAGCGCAACGTTTAAGTCAGCAAGCGCATATTGCTTTAATCAATCAAGCTGAATTATTACCTATCACAGAACTTGGAGTATTGCTTTCCTTAGCTTATCCTGAGCGAGTTGCCAAGCTAAGAACGATTAATGGCAATGATTATTTATGCGCTAATGGTAAAGGCATCGTGTTGGATGAAAATGATGCGTTAGTTGGTGCTGATTATATTGTTGCGGCAGATTTAATGCAGTCAAATTATCGCAGCAATAACGTTAGTAACAAGGTTAATAGTCATAATAAAAAATTAATGGTGCGTTTAGCGGCACCAATAGCGCTAGCACAAATTAAAATATTATTTAAACAACAAATCGTTACAGCAGAGTCATTCATTTACCATGAGCAAAAGGGTAAAATTATTGCTCGTCAGCAGAGTAAATTAGCTGCGTTAGTATTGGCTGAAAATATTATGAATGTAAAATTAACGGCTGAAAAAATTAGCGCGATGTGGTGTCGGTTAATCACTGAAAAGGGGCTTGGTTTTTTGTCATGGCAGCGTAAAGATTTGGCGTTTAAAAATCGTTGTTTATGGTTAAGTAAGTTTGTTAGCTCGCTCGATTTTCCTGAATTATCAGAGCTTTATTTGCTTGAAAATTTAGCACTGTGGTTTAGCCCTTTTGTGGGTGAAATTAAAAATAAGGCGCAGTTAGATAAGTTAAATTTATCGACTTTATTGCTGTCTATATTAAATTATAGCCAACAGCAAGCATTAAAAAAATTGGCACCAGAATATTATATTGGTCCTACCGGACGACGGTGTTTTATCACTTATGATCCCGAGCAACAATCACCGAAAGTATCATTACCGATGCAAGAAGTTTATGGCTTGCAAATAACGCCAAGTGTGGGAAATAATATTGCGCTGTTATTAGAGTTATTGTCGCCAGCGCAACGGCCGATCCAAGTAACCCAAGATCTGGTGCAATTTTGGCAAGGCAGTTATAGCGCAGTGCAAAAAGACATGCGCGCCCAATATCCGAAACACTATTGGCCTGACGATCCTGCTAATGCGCTACCAACCAATAAAACTAAACGACATCTTAAGAAGATAAAATAACATGGCTATGCAGATAACTCAGGTATTTACTCTAATCGTCATCTTCGAGACGCTTTCATCGAAGATCTCATGTTTTTTGCTACAGATCCCCGCTTAAAAGACTACGGGAATGACGCTCCTGAACCAAGTACATAGGCATATAAAATAATGTTATTATTTTGTTAAAAAATAAGGTAGCATAAACTTTCTCTTTAAAAGGACTTTATTATGCGCTCTCTTCTAAAAATATTGCTTGTGGTAACTTTTGCTGGCTACTCATGGTCGGTTTTAGCAACAGAAAATATTGCTAGCAAAGCATTAGATTTTGTGATTAAAAATCAAACGCAAGCGATGTCTGCAATAGGGCAAAAAAACAATGCACTTTGGCGAGCTTATATGGAAAATACCGCTTGTCAAAACACGGAGCAAGCACAACGAATGTTCCCTATTATTTATAATGGTGTTGATGAATTTACTTCCGCAATTGTACTTCGCTATCAGCAGAAAAAAAAGCAACAGGAAAAGCATGTTGAGCAGCAAGATGATAACCCTGCACCATTATTACCTGTTGAATTACTTACCGATGTGAGTAATTTTGTTTATTACAGTTATGTATTCGGTTACATGAAAGGTTATATTTATAGAGCGGCCGTTTATTTGCATTTTCATCCTGAAATCAAACAAGAATTTTGTGATAAAGCCGATGTGATGGCGAGTGCCGAATTAGATCAGTTTGCTGAACCTAATCCTAGGAAATATGCCATTGAAATAATGAATGAATACAAACTCTATAGCGATTATCGCGCAATTTATGCTAACACTATGTTTGGACAACAAACTTTTCAGACTGTTTTTCATGAAAATGCCCGCTATTTTGATGCGTTTATTTATGCCTTGATCTTAAATAAACAATCACAAGTAGCCACTTTGCGTCGATATGTAATGAGTATAGAACTTAAAAATCAATATTTTTCAACATTGTTAACCAACGCACAACAGAAACATAGTAGTTTAAGAGAAAAAGATCAGCAATCAATATTCAACAATAGTGCCTACCAATTGCAATTGCATGGTTACATGCTAGGGTTCATTCGTTTTTATAATAGTATGCGAGACGAATTTCCTGAATTAAATGAAAACATGGAACAGCACATGCCTAAATATTTAGCGGAAACCATGGTGATGTTAGCGCAGAAAACGTCAACGTCGGCTTTAACTGATCCAGACTCAACCCAAGTAAGTGCCACAAACGACTCATTAGATTAATAGTTTTATTAGGGAATTTTAGCACTCTGCATTATCATAGCTTTTTGATCTATGGTGTAACAAATTTTCTAATTTTATGTCGGATAAAAAAGTTAACAAAGCAACCACTAAAAAGAGTCTGTTAACGTCAAAACCACAACAATCTTTTAAGCACGCTGTAAAAACAACGGCTAGTAATAAATGGCTGCGTTGGTTTACGTTGACTTCGTTAAAATTATTATTAGCCTTGCTGCTCGGTCTAGTAATTTATCTTATTTATCTTGATGGTAAGGTAAAACAAACCTTTGAAGGTTCTCGTTGGCAAATACCCGTTCAAGTTTATGGTCAAGTTGAAACGTTAAGGAAAAATTCAACGGTTAATCTGGCAAATTTATCACAAACGTTAAAATTAACGGGTTATAAAAAAGTTTCGGTGGTTAAAACACCCGGACAGTTTGCGCAGTCTAAACACCGCCTTATTATTTATCGTCGTGCTTTTGATTTTGGTTTTGGTCTTGAACCTGCGGCTAAAATAGTAATAGATGAACGTTTTAATAACATAAGACAAATATATTTAAATAACACGGCCGTTAATGCTATCCGCTTAGAACCTGCGCTTGTTGATCGGATCGTACCCGACAATAAAGAAGATCGGGTGTTGGTGTCATTAGAAAATGTCCCCCAGAAGTTGTTAGACACTTTGTTACTGGTCGAAGATCGTAATTTTTATTTTCATCTTGGGGTTTCTCCTTTAAGCATCCTTAGAGCATTGGCTGCTAATATTAAAGCAGGAAGAACAGTGCAAGGCGGTAGTACTTTAACGCAACAACTGGTTAAAAATATGTTTTTAAGCCGCAAACGCTCGCTTACTCGAAAAATTAATGAAGCGTTAATGGCGCTTATTCTTGAATATCGCTACAGCAAAGATCAATTACTTGAAGCTTATATTAACGAAGTCTATTTGGGACAAAACTACGCCAATGGTGTTTATGGTTTTGGTTTGGCGGCAGATTTTTATTTTAATAAAAGTTTGGCACAATTATCGGATCAACAAATCGCCTTGTTGATCGCTCAAGTAAAAGGGCCTAGTTATTACGATCCGTGGCGGCATCCACAGCATGCAAAGCAGCGACGTGATCTGGTGTTGAGACTAATGTTTGAACAGCATTTTTTAAATCGAGTTGAATTTGAGCGGGCGGCTGAGTCATCGTTGTCGGTAAGAAAAAATAGACGAGAACGAAAAAAGCCCCATCCGGCTTATTTGCAATTAGTAAAGCGAGAATTGAGGCAAGTATTGGCGACGCGCTCAGCCGAACGGGAAGCACAATCTGGTTTGCGAGTTTTTACTGGTTTTTCAGTTCGCAGCCAGTATTTATTAGAACAAACGGTGACGCAAACGTTACCCACGCTTGAACAAAAACATCACACTACTCAACTTGAAGCGGCAATGATTGTTACGGATATTGCCAGTGGTGAAATCCGAGCATTAGTGGGAGGTCGAAAGGTAAGCTATGCGGGATTTAATCGTGCTATTAGTGCTAAACGACCCATTGGTTCATTAGTAAAACCCGCTATTTACCTTGCCGCTTTAGAGCGTTATCAACAATATAATCTGGCGACTCCGTTAGTTGATCAAGCATTAAAGTTAACAGACGATGCTGGTAAAGTATGGCAACCTAAAAATTATGATGGTAACTATCGTGGTCAAGTGAGTTTACTTACAGCGTTGGTAGCATCACTTAACGTGCCAACGATTAATTTAGGTTTAGCACTAGGGCTTAATAAAGTTGCCGATGCTTTGTATTTACTCGGTTATCAGCAAAAGTTAACCCTGCGCCCTTCGTTATTGTTGGGGTCAATAAATATGTCGCCACTTGAGGTAAATCAACTTTATATTCCTATTGCGGGGCAAGGATTTTATCATCAACAACATGTTATTAGCTCAGTACTTACTGGCCGCGGCGAGATGATCTGGCAATATCAAGATCAAAATGAACAACGCATTTCAGACACAGGTAGTTATTTGCTTAATTATGCGTTAAGAAAAGTAACTGAACGAGGCACGGCAAAATCGTTAGTTTGGCGTCTGCCTAATCATCATTTAAGCGGTAAAACAGGGACTACCAATAAATTACGTGATAGTTGGTTCGTTGGTTTTGATGCTCAGCACATAGTAACAACATGGCTTGGTCGTGATGATGATCAAACCACTAAATTAACAGGTAGTAGTGGGGCTTTGGTCTTATTTGCTAATTTTATGAAAAAACAAGGTATTGCTGATGCCGAGTTAGTCATGCCCGAGGGCGTGGCGATGACATTATTTGAACAACAAACGGGCAATGCTGTTACCGCACAATGCAGTAACACGGTTGAATATCCGGCGGTAAGTGTTGGTGTGGTACTGAAAAATAGTTGTTTGAAAAAACGTGACCATATCGATAAAAAGCAACGATCATGGTTTGAGCGTTTGTTTGGACGTTAGTCAGCAAAATATGTGACATCGTTAGCTAATCATCGTAAACTTTCAAACTAGTCAACTGGCTATTTCAAAATGGACGTTATTGTGGAAATAAGAACTTTGGAAATAAGAATAATGAAAAAAATTTGTTCCATGTTAGTAATTTTTTTAATGTTAGCGCTTTCTGGCTGTAATGGCTCGTCAGGAAGGAACGATTTGCCAACGGATCAGTTAGTGCCTACCTCACTCACTCTAGCGACTTATAATAGTAATGGTATTGCACAACAAAGTTTTACCAAAGATGAAACTATTACCATAAAAGCCACGTTATTAGATCAAAATAATGAGCCGCTTGTTGGCAAGAAAGTCGATTTTAGCGCAACCATTGGTGATTTAAGCATTAGTGCTTTGTTAACCAATGGTCAGGGACAAGTCAGTACCACGCTCACCAACGAAACTCTTCTATTAGGTGCGGGTACTATTAGTGCCACTATCGCTAGTTTGTCGAAAGATCTTGATTACGAATTTACTGAAAATAGTAGTATTCAAGTTTTACCGAGTATCAATAGCAAAATATTGTTAGATGGCGTTAGCGTTAATCAGTTTAGAACCGATCAGCCAGTACAAGTATCCGTTAAATTAGTTGATGCCAATAATAACGGCATCGTTGGCGAAATCATTCAATTTAATGCCGAAATTGGCGTGTTATCGGCACCGAGTGCTTTAACTAACGCACAAGGGAGCGCTAGTGTAACCTTGTCAGGTGAGGGAGCTGTTGGTGCGGGTGTACTTACGGCAACGTACGCTAAAAGTAATGTTTCTACGCAAATGAATTATGAAGTTCTTGCGGCTGATGCCATTGTGATCGAAGCCAATATTAAAATTGGCTCGTTTGATCAAAACAATCAATTTAATCAGGGCGTTATCGCTTTATCAGTTGCTGACGCGGTGATCAGTGCTGGCGGCACTTTAGGCTTAACCGTTGATTTAGTTGATGCTAATGGTGCTCGTGTGCAAACACCAACGCCTATTACGTTTACCTCAAATTGTGTGGCAAGTAATGCCGCCAGCATTGATGGCACTGTTTTTACCGTTAATGGCAGCGCAAAAGCAACCTTTGAAGATGTTAATTGCGCGGGCATTACCGGTACCGATGATGTACTCCTAGCATCGGTCACTATTAATGGTATTACTGAGGTTGCCTCAACTACTATTAGCATTCAAGGTGAGCAGTTGGGCTCGATTGAATTTATTTCGGCACAACCCAATTCTATTGTGCTAAAAGGTACTGGCGGACAAGGTAAGCAAGAAACCTCTATTTTAACCTTTCAAGTCAAAAGTGAATTGGGTAATTCAATAGCGCAACAACCCGTAGCGTTTTCCTTAGACACCCAAGTTGGTGGCATTACGCTAAATCCTTTAAATGGATTAACCAACAGTCAAGGGTTGATCACCACGCGGGTATCAGCGGGTACGGTGCCAACCGTCGTTCGCGTTACGGCAAAAGCATCGTTAGGGCAAAATGGGCAAACAGTGCAAACCCAATCAGATCTGTTATCAATTAATACCGGCTTGCCTGAACAGCGTTCATTTACTATTGCCGCCTCGATTATCAATCCTGAAGCCGATGGCTTTAACGGTGAGAAATCAACCATAACCACTTGGTTAGCTGATAATTTTAATAATCCCGTACCTGATGGTACTACCGTTAATTTCACCAGTGAAGGCGGCGTGATTGAGCCAAGTTGCCTTACGGTTAATGGTAGTTGCTCGGTAACGTGGACGAGTGCTGAACCAAGAGTGAGCGATCATCGGGTGACTATTTTAGCCACAGCATTAGGGCATGAAAGTTTTTTTGATACTAATGGTAATAATAGTTTTGATGATCAAGACGGTATTGCTATTGAAGATCCAAAGGTTTCGGCGGGTTTTGGTCGCATTACACCGCAATCATCTGGATTTGTTGATATGAGTGAAGCGTGGCGTGATGATAATGAAAATACTCAACATGATACAGGGGAATTATTTTTAGATTTTGATAATGGAGAAGACTTTAGTCCTGCCGACGGTCTCTTTAATGGTCCTCAGTGTAATGCTAATTGCGCTGCTGATGGCGCCAAATCGATTAATGTGCGTAAAGCGTTAGTATTAATTATGGCCGGATCTGCGGCGGATTGGACATTAACCGATAGTAACTCAGGGGTTTTATTGGCCGATGTTAATGGCAACGGTACTGGCATTGCTGATCTTATTGATGGGGGGAGTCAGAGTATCACCTTAGCGTTTTCTGACCAAGCCAATCAAACCTTGCCACTTGGAACCCAAATAGCGGTGAGTTTAAGTGCGGGCGAGCTTGCCGGACAAACCAGTTTTATTGTCAGTAATAATGGGGCTGCCGGTAAACAACAAATGCGCTTTGTTTTATTTAACCCCGTTGGTGGTAATATCGAAGTTGCCACCTTAGCGATAACTTTTACTACCCCCAAAGGCATTGAAACCTCAATTATAGAAACGTTTACTTTAAAATAACACTATGATTTTGGCTTGCTGATTTATCATTAAAGTAAATCAGCAAGCACTAAGTAACTGAGGTATAATTAGGCTATAACTTTTTTATAATTGATTTATTTTGTGACCTTAAACGATCCTCATTTTCATCGCGAAGCGAAAAAATACCAAAAACCTGTTGCCAGTCGAGAACTTATTCTAGCTTTATTCCAACGTTTGCAAACGCCGTTAAATTTAAATTCGCTCTGTAAAGAGTTGTCTTATCACGATCCTGAAATGATCCTTGGCATTAAACGTCGTTTACGTGCGATGGAAAATGATGGTCAGTTATTCTTCAATA
>CAZVPC010000009.1:12505-17919 GCA_964629005.1 uncultured Pseudoalteromonadaceae bacterium
GGCATTAAACGTCGTTTACGTGCGATGGAAAATGATGGTCAGTTATTCTTCAATAAATTTAAACAGTATAGTCTACCTTGCAAAACTAAAATATTAACAGGAAAAGTGCTTGGTCATCGTGATGGCTACGGTTTTTTTGTGACTGATCTGGTTGCGGGTGCAAAACGCACGAAAGACTTGTTTATTTCATCATATGAAATGCAACGTGTTATTCATGGCGACATAGTTTCAGTTATGCCGAGCGAACGCCAAGATCGTAAAGGTCGCCAAGAAGTTCGCATTCTTGAAGTTATCGAACCGCGTAAGGCACCAATAGTTGGTCGTTTTTTTATTAATAAAGGTGAGGGTAAAAAGAATAACATCGCTATTGTTGTGCCCGATGATGCACGCATTAATCAAGAAATTATTATTCCTCCCGATCAAAAAAATGGTGCGCGCCATGGACAAATTGTTGCCGTTACTCTTAGCCAAAGACCCAGTAAACGCAATAATGCCGTTGGTAAAGTGGTTGAAGTATTAGGGGATCACATGGCTCCCGGTATGGAAATTCAAATTGCCTTGCGCGAGCATGACTTGCCGCACGAGTGGTCAACTGAAGTGTTAGAGGAAGTGGGGCAATGGTCTGATGAGGTTGAAGAAAGTGCTAAATTAGAGCGGGTTGATTTGCGCCAGTTACCGCTGGTGACTATTGATGGTGAAGATGCTCGAGATTTTGATGATGCCGTTTATTGCCAGCCGAAAAAAAGTGGCGGTTGGCGATTATGGGTAGCAATTGCCGATGTTAGTTATTATGTGCGCCCTGATACGGCACTTGATAATGAAGCTATTTTGCGTGGCAATTCGGTTTATTTTCCTAGTCAAGTCATTCCGATGTTGCCAGAAAAATTATCCAATGGCTTATGTTCACTTAACCCTGATGTTGATCGTTTATGTTTAGTGTGTGAAATGACCATAAGTGCGGCTGGAAAATTGTCAGGCAGTAAATTTTATCCCGCAGTAATGCGTTCTCATGCACGTTTTACCTATACACAAGTTGCAGCAATTTTAGCTACTGAGAATGATGATCATAAACCATTACGGCAAACGTTTGCGCCATTAGTGGGCGATTTAGAAAACTTACAGCAAATGTATCAAACCTTAGTTGCTGCGCGAAAACAGCGGGGAGCGATCGAGTTTGAAACCCAAGAGTCACGCTTTGTCTTTAACGATGAACGAAAAATAGAGCGCATTGAAGCGGTCGTGCGTAATGACGCCCATAAAATTATTGAAGAATGCATGATTTTGGCGAATGTTGCTACCGCTAAATTTGTGGAAAAACATCATGCTCCGGCATTATTTCGGGTGCATGACAAACCCAATAGTGATAAATTCAGTAATTTTGTCAGTTACTTAGCTGAATTGGGTATTGAGTTACCCTCAATTGATAAAGACGAACCAGCGCCAAGTGACTATGGTACTATTTTAGCCAAAGTTGCTGACAGACCCGATCAAGAACTTATTCAAACGATGTTGTTGCGCTCGATGAAACAAGCGGTTTATCAA
Organism: uncultured Pseudoalteromonadaceae bacterium; assembly: GCA_964629005.1. Lineage (GTDB taxonomy): Bacteria > Pseudomonadota > Gammaproteobacteria > Enterobacterales > Alteromonadaceae. The sequence continues at coordinate 14,048 of CAZVPC010000009.1, forward strand.
AGCGATAATATTGGTCATTTCGGTTTAGCGTTACCATCATATAGCCATTTTACTTCTCCTATTCGTCGTTATCCTGACTTGGTTATCCATCGTGTTATTAAAGCGATTTTAGAAACACAACAAAATAATGTTGCTAATATTGGTTGTTATAGTTACCCGCCTGCAGCAGTGATCGAGTTAGGGGAACATTGTTCGTTAACTGAACGTCGAGCAGATGAAGCCACCCGTGATGTTGCTGATTGGCTAAAATGTGAATTTATGCAAGATCATGTTGGCGATACCTTTACTGGCGTTATTTCAACGGTCACTAATTTTGGCATGTTTGTACGTTTACAAGATCTGCATATTGAAGGTTTGGTACATATTTCATCATTGGGTCAAGATTATTATCAATATGATGAAAAACGGATGCGTTTAGTGGGTGAAACTACAGGGATCAAATATCACGTTGGAGACTTGTTATCGGTAAAAGTCGCTGCGGTTAATTTGGATGAAAAGAAAATAGATCTCGTCTTAGCAGAAGAAAATGCAGTACTCAAACGTGGCAAACCGTTTAAGGGTAAAATGGCTAAATCAGCGGACTTAAATGTTAAAGTCAGCACTAAAAAGCCAAAAAACAAACGAAAAAGCAGCAAAGATAAAACGGTTAAAAGTAAAGTGAAAAAACGCACCGAACGGAAAAAACCTGCAGCAAAAAAACGTCTCGGTAAAAATGCACGTAAGCAAGTAAAATCATAATCGTTGTAGGTTCGACTTTAGTCGCGCTTTTTTTTTACCAATAATGAAAGAAGAAAATTATGGCAAAAAATGATGAATTGGTCTTTGGTATTCATGCGGTTAACGCTTTAATAAAACGAGCACCAGAGCGTTTTATTGAATTATTCTTACTAAAAGGTCGCGATGATGAGCGTTTAAGGCCAATTATTAATTTAGCACGTAAATATGGCATCAGCACTCAAGGGGTCAATCGTAAAGTGCTTGATGATAAATCTGCTGGTGAGCAGCACCAAGGCGTGCTGGCTCGTGTTAAAGCGGGAAAAACTTATACGGAAGCTGACTTAGACGATATTTTGCAAATGACGGCACAATCAGGACAAGCCCCTTTTTTACTAATTTTAGATGGTGTTACCGACCCGCATAATTTAGGCGCTTGTTTGCGCAATGCTGATGCGGCTGGCGTACAGGCGATCATTGTACCGAAAGACAATGCCGCGCGGTTAACGCCAACCGTGCGTAAGGTTGCCGTTGGTGCAGCTGAAACGGTGCCGTTAGTACAAGTGACTAATTTAGCGCGCACCATGAAACAATTACAACAAATGGGCGTTTGGATCATCGGCACAGCAGGTGAAACCGATACTTGTTTATATGACGTTAAATTACAAGGCGCAATGGCTTTAGTGATGGGCGCTGAAGGTAAAGGCATGCGCCGCTTAACGAAAGAAAGGTGCGATCAATTAATAAAATTGCCTATGGCTGGCAGTGTCTCTAGTTTAAACGTTTCGGTGGCAACAGGTATTTGTTTGTTTGAAATAGTTCGCCAACGTATAGCTTGTTGTTAAGGGCAAAATTAAATGTAATTTAATGCTAAGGTGGTTGAACTTTCTTAGTAAATTATTATCATAACCTTCAGACTTTTATTTATGACTGTTTAACGCGACCCCGATGTTTCGATTAACACTATTTATCATCTTCGCTTATTTTAGCTTTGCTGCGCATAGTGGCGTATCAGCTATTTCAACAACCTTGTCGGCTGAGCAAAATAACGTTCAAACGCACCACGAATTGTTAACGACAACTATGGTGAAGTCACAACACCATAGTGAATTACCGTTAATGGTAATGCTTAATAATGAAATTGAAGATGAATTAATTCCTCTATTAACAACGCTACTGTTATTGCAGTTTGTGCTTCGTTTTAAGCAAAGTAGCTATCAAATAGTTAAGACACATCATTATTATTCCCTCAAGGCACAATTTTGTATTCGTGCTCCGCCGCTTAATCTCGTTTAAATTTATTGCTGATCAAATTATTTGAAAATATTTTTACTTAGATATTTTTGAATTAGTCGATTCTTTTTAATTTATTAAAATTCTAATTATCGTTGTTAACTACGCTTATTCGTAGTTTAGTCAACGGTATTTAAGGGAATGATAAACAGAGGTTTTTCATGTTAACAGTAGGTAATTTATCCAGAAGTTATGGTGCAACAAAAGCCGTAGACTCAGTGAGTTTTGCAATTAAAAAAGGTGAAATTGTAGGGTTGTTAGGACGAAATGGTGCGGGTAAAACCACCATTATGAAAATGTTAAGTGGTTTTTTAGAGCCTGATCAAGGAGATATCATCATTAATGGTCATGATCTTGCCGTACAGCGAAAATTAGCGCAAAGCCAAATTGGCTATTTACCTGAAAATTTGCCGATTTATCCGGAAATGGTGGTTGCCGATTATTTAGATTATGCCGCTGAGCTAAAAGGGCTTAAACACAATAAATATGTCGAAATGAAGCGTGTGATAGCGGCAACAGATATCGGTGATAAGATATTAGCGCCAATTGCTACCTTATCGCGTGGCTTTAAGCAACGGGTTGGTGTTGCCCAAGCAGTGCTTGGGGATCCTAAATTGTTAATTTTAGATGAGCCAACTAACGGGCTTGATCCCACGCAAACAGAACACATGCGAGTGTTAATTCGCTCTATTGCCAAAAATGCCACGGTGATCTTGTCAACTCATATTATGCAAGAAGTTGATGCCTTGTGTGATCGTGCCTTGATCATTCGCTCAGGGCAACTTGCCCTTGATGCGCAATTAACACTATTAAGAAAAAGTGAGCATTTGTTGGTGGAAACATCGCTTAACCCCAGCATGATATCTGAGGTAGCGAATAATATTAATGAGATTAAAAATACTGAATTACTCGCCAGCACCGATAGACAGCATTATTTTCAATACCGATTTCATGTGCCAGAGCAGGACAATTTAGTTTTACGTGCGGCTATTGCTAAACGCATCATGCTAAATGGTGGGTTACTGTATAGCTTATCGGTAGAGCGTCGCGATTTAGATAGTGTTTTTCGAGAGATTAATGAACAACACGAATTAACTGCCTTAGAGGAGGTTGATCATGCCGCATGATAATAATTTAATAATTCGGATCGCCAAAAAAGAGATCGGCTTATTTTTTTCGTCACCGATAGCTTATTTATTTTTAGCCAGTTTTGCCATTGTTAGTTTATTTGTTTTTTTCTGGGGTGAGGCATTTTTTGCTCGTAATATTGCCGATATTCGACCATTATTTGAATGGATGCCATTGTTATTGATTTTTCTCGCTTCAACGTTAACGATGCGCTTGTGGAGTGAAGAAAAACGCACCGGCACCTTAGAATATGTGTTAACTCAACCTGCCCCTCTATGGCAATTTACGTTAGGAAAATTTGTCGGTTGTTTAGCGCTGTTAGCGATAGCATTGCTGATAACCTTACCTTTGCCGATCACCGTAGCAATGATCAGCCAATTAGATTGGGGACCGGTTTTTGCCGGTTATATAGCAACTTTTTTACTTGGTGCAGCATATTTGAGTATTGGTTTATTTGTGTCGGCACGTAGTGATAATCAAATTGTTAGCCTAATTACTTCTGTGACCATTTCGGGGTTGTTTTATCTGGTTGGTAGCCACACTATTACCAGTTTGTTTAATAACCATATTGCTGACTTATTGCAAAGTATTGGTACGGGTTCTCGTTTTAGCGCTATTACTCGTGGTGTGCTAGATTTTAGAGATCTGTATTATTACCTTAGTATAGTGTTATTGTTTTTAACGTTAAATACTTACGTTTTAGAGAAAGAACGTTGGTCGCAACAAGGCCAAAAAGC
>CAZVPC010000009.1:18019-20510 GCA_964629005.1 uncultured Pseudoalteromonadaceae bacterium
TTTCAAATATCTGATCGTTATCAGTCATCTATTGTTAGTTCGTATTTTAATATTGTCATTTCATACGGTGATGAATATCAAGTGTTGGGTTTTTCAGATTTAATTGAAGTGAAAGCCCAAGCCAATAGTCAAAACATTGATGTGCAATTGCGTAATCCTGAGCATGACTTAACCAATGCGATTAAAAAAGTGCTGCAAAAATATCAATCAAGCGGCAATTTATTTGATACGGTGAAAAGCAACATTGTGTTCAATGCTTATATTTCAAAGGATAATAAATTACCCGCAGCATTAATTAAATTTAAGCAAACGGTATTAACCATAGCACAAGGTTATGAAAAACAATCGGCTCAGCATTTTTCTATTCAGGTGAGTGATCCTGACGAAAATAGTGGTCAAGTGGCTAAGCAAATAGCTAAAGATTATGGTTTTCAACCGATGGCAACCAGTTTACTTAGTACTGAACGTTTTTATTTTTATTTAACCTTAACCGATGGTAAAGAAACCATTCAAATTCCTTTTCAAGATGTGGGAAAATCAAGTTTAGAGCGTAATTTTAAAACGGCTATGCAACATTTTGCTAAAGGATTTAGTAAAAATGTTGCTTTAGTGGTGCCCAAAAACAATCCTCAATTGGCGCAATATGGCATGGCTGGCGCTCAATATAATCAATTGCAACGTTTTTTAGGCACCGATTTGAATATAAAGCAAGAAGATCTATCCGATGGCAGTGTTTCGGGAGATGCAGATATTTTGCTTTTATTGGCGCCTAAAAATCTTGATGATAAACAAGTGTTTGCAGTTGATCAGTTTTTAATGCAAGGAGGAACAGTGATTGCCGCCACGTCACCGTTTAGTGCTAGTTTCGCTAATCGAAGTTTAGCAGTACAACCACAAACTAGTGGTTTAGAACCTTGGCTAGCGCATTATGGTTTGTCTATCGAACATAAATTGGTGCTTGATGCTCAAAATGCCTCATTACCTGTTCCGGTCACCCGTAATGTTGGTGGCTTGCAATTGCAAGAAATGCGCATGTTAGATTACCCATATTTTATTGATGTGCGTGGTGAAGGGTTGGCTCAGCACAATGCGATCACCGCTGATTTGCCGCAATTAACGATGGCATGGAGTTCACCTATTGTTGTTGATCAAAAACAACAGAAAAAACGTAAAATTACTGAATTGATCCATAGCTCAGCTAATTCTTGGCTTTCAAGTTCAACCGATGTGATGCCAAAATTTGATCAGCAAGGTGAAAGTTTATTTGTGCCGCAGGGCAAGCAAAAGGCTCAATTACTGGCGGTGATCAGCGAGGGCAGTTTCGACTCTTATTTTGCGGATAAAAAGTCTCCTTTGCTAAATAAAAATGTTGATCAAAAGGGGAAAGAAAAAACCACTAATGACAATATATCCATGACCCGTGTGATCAAACATTCACCGAAATCCGCGCGCATTATTTTATTTAGTTCGAATGATTTTTTACGTGATCAAGTGATACAAATGTCGGGTTCTGCCAACGGTTCAAAATATGAGAACAACAACCAACTTATTGCTAATACCTTAGATTGGGCGCTTGATGATCAAGGGTTAATGGCAATTAGATCTCGTGGTCATTTTAATCGTACTCTTCCACCTATGGATCATAACGTGCAATTGTTCTGGGAGTATCTCAATTATGGTTTGGCGGCATTGTTATTACTTATTATTGCTTATATACAACGGCGACAAAAACGTAATAAACAGCAATTTTATCAACATATTTTATCGAAATAAGGAGCAATAAATTATGCAGAAAGTTAAATTTTGGCTGATAAGTTTATTGGCGGTGCAAGTGGTGTTATCAGCATTATTATGGATAGTACCTAACATCAATGATCAACATCATCAAGCCAGCCCATTATTTCGGTTGGCTCAACAGGATGTTGATAAAATTATTATTGAACAAAATGATAAAAAGATCATTTTGGAAAATAATAAGCAGCAATGGCAGTTAGCTGATCAGGCGCATTTACCTGCGGATAATAACAAAATAACCGCAATATTATCGAAATTAGCCGCACTTAAAACAAGTTGGCCTGTTGCTACCAGTGAGAGTGCTCAAGCTCGTTTTAAAGTCGCTGAAAATAACAATAAACGGCATGTGCAATTATATCGTGGTACAGAAATGATCGCCGATTTTTATCTTGGTACCACACCAGGTTTTCATAAAAATCACCTACGCCGACAAGGAGATCGGGATATTTATGCGTTAGCTGTTAATTTGTATGATTTTTCAAGTAATGAAGACTATTGGTTGGATAAAAAATTATTGGCGGCAAATAACCTAACTGAAATTAATGGACAAAATTTTCACTTAAGTAAAAAGTCAGCGAGCAGTGGCGAGACTGCTGATCCAAACAAAAAGAGCTTTGCACAGTGGCAATTTGATCTTCCCGCCGTTGAATTAACTGTTCAAAAAAATAATAACGCGAGTGAAGCCGCTCGTGAAGCC
>CAZVPC010000009.1:20610-23582 GCA_964629005.1 uncultured Pseudoalteromonadaceae bacterium
GTTAACGGAGCCTTGATGACAATGTCAGCAACAATACTAAAAGCCAAACCAAAATTTATACTTATTAAGCAGTATATTTGTCAGCAAATTGAATCGGGAAAATGGTCACAAAATCACAAAGTGCCATCAGAAAATGAATTAGCTGAACAGTTTAGTGTTAGCCGTATGACGGCTCGTCGAGCATTGCAAGAGTTAACTGAGCAAGGTGCCTTGGTGAGATCGCAAGGCGCAGGTACGTTTGTCGCGACCTTTAAATCACAATCGTCGCTATTAGAAATAAGAAATATTGCTGATGAAATTCAAGATCGTAATCATCAGCATAGCGCAAAACAACTCAGGCTTGAAACCGTTAAAGTAAGCAGTGAAATAGCAATTCTATTGAATATAGAAGTTGATACTAAGGTGTTTTATGCTGAAATTTTGCATTTCGAAAATGATCAGCCTATTCAGCTTGAACAGCGTTTTGTTAATCCGCAGTTGGTGCCTGAATATTTACAACAAGATTTTGCAAACATAACTTCGCATGAGTATTTATCAACTGAGGCACCATTAACCGAAGCAACCCATGAAATAGAAGCGGTATCGGCTGAAAAGAATATTGTCCAACTACTTGCGATTAACTCTCATCAGCCTTGTTTACAAATAAAACGTCGCACTTGGTCACGTCAAGGCGTGGTTAGTTTTGCCATTTTAACTTCTCCCGGCGATAAATATCGCTTGGGCGGACATTTAACCTTTTAAAATTTTTTGTCGGTGGGAATTTATCCCCAAAAATACATTATTGAAGCGATTAATGAAGCGATTAATCAATATAAGAGGAACAACTGATGACAACAAACAACAGACTAGATACCAGCCGCAATATTCGCGCCCCACGCGGTAGTAAAATTACCGCTAAAAGCTGGTTAACCGAAGCAGCAAAACGCATGTTAATGAATAATTTAGATGCCGAGGTTGCCGAGCATCCGCATTCTTTAGTGGTTTATGGTGGCATTGGTCGAGCGGCGCGTGATTGGGCTTGTTACGATAAAATTATTGAAACCCTTGACCGTTTAGAAGATGACGAAACCTTAATGGTGCAATCGGGTAAACCGGTAGGTGTATTTAAAACCCACGAAAATGCGCCACGGGTATTAATTGCTAACTCAAACCTAGTGCCTCATTGGGCGAATTGGGAGCACTTTAATCAACTCGATAAAGAAGGTTTGATGATGTACGGTCAAATGACCGCCGGTTCTTGGATTTATATCGGTTCGCAAGGCATAGTTCAAGGCACTTACGAAACCTTTGTTGCCATGGCAAAACAGCATTTTAATGGTTCTGCTAAAGGTAAGTGGGTACTTACTGGTGGTTTAGGCGGCATGGGTGGCGCGCAACCACTAGCGGCTACCATGGCGGGCTTTTCTGCGTTGGTAGTTGAATGTGATGAAACGCGTATCGATTTTCGCATTAATACCCGTTACGTTGACAAAAAGGCCACTACTCTTGATGACGCTTTAGCAATTATTAATGACGCTACCGCCAAAGGTGAAGCAATTTCTGTTGGCTTATTGGGTAATTGCGCAGACATTTTCCCTGAATTAGTTAAACGCGGCATCGTACCGGATGTGGTTACTGATCAAACTTCTGCTCACGATCCGCTTAATGGTTACCTACCACAAGGTTGGAGCATGGAACATGCGGCTCAAATGCGTAAAAAAGACGAAGCAGCGGTAGTAAAAGCGGCAAAACAGTCAATGGCAATACAAGTACAAGCGATGCTTGATTTGCAAGCTGCTGGCTCTGCAACCACCGATTACGGTAATAATATTCGTCAAATGGCCTTTGAAGAAGGCGTTAAAAATGCGTTTGACTTCCCAGGTTTTGTGCCTGCCTATGTGCGGCCATTATTTTGTGAAGGTATTGGGCCATTTCGTTGGGTTGCACTGTCTGGCGATCCAGAAGATATTTATAAAACCGATGCTAAAGTTAAAGAATTAATTCCTGATAACCCGCATTTACATAACTGGTTAGATATGGCGCGTGAACGCATTGAATTTCAAGGTTTACCCGCACGTATTTGCTGGGTTGGTTTAAAAGACAGAGCACGTTTAGCGTTGGCTTTTAATGAAATGGTTAAAAATGGCGAGTTATCAGCCCCCGTAGTTATTGGTCGTGATCATTTAGACTCTGGCTCAGTAGCGTCACCAAATCGTGAAACTGAAAGCATGAAAGATGGCTCAGATGCGGTATCAGATTGGCCATTGTTAAACGCGTTATTATCAACCTCTGGTGGTGCAACATGGGTTAGCATACATCACGGTGGTGGTGTAGGTATGGGCTTTAGCCAACATTCGGGCATTGTTATTGTTGCCGATGGCACCGATGCGGCTCATCAACGTATTGGCCGAGTATTATGGAACGATCCGGCAACGGGCGTTATGCGTCATGCTGACGCGGGTTACGATATCGCCATTAATTGTGCCAAAGAGCAAGGTTTAGACCTACCAATGATCGACGGCGCTAACGGTAAATAACCTTTATTTCGTCATGGTTTAATCAATAGCGGCATCAAAAGTACTCATTGACTAGCGTCAACTCCGTGCTTTTTCTTTGCTCTTAAATAAACCATTTAGAACTAAACATGATTAGATAAAAAAGGTAATTGAAAAATTACCAATGAGAATGAAAATGATGAACCAAATAACAGAATTAAACATAGTTTCAGGGCAATTAACCCTAGCACAACTACGTGCAGTAAGCCGTTATGACGGCATTAAATATAGTTTAGATGACAGTGCTTTTGCGGCCATTGATAAAAGCGCCGAGGCGGTACAGCAAGTGATCCGCGAAAATCGTGTCGTTTATGGTATCAACACAGGTTTTGGCTTACTTGCCAGTACCCGTATTAAAAACGAAGAGTTAGAGCTATTACAGCGTTCTATCGTATTGTCACATTCCGCGGGTTTTGGCGAATACATGGAAGATGCCAC
>CAZVPC010000009.1:23682-28568 GCA_964629005.1 uncultured Pseudoalteromonadaceae bacterium
GCTATTGCTGGTTTAGAGCCACTCACTCTCGCAGCCAAAGAAGGTTTAGCCTTATTAAATGGTACGCAAGCGTCAACGGCTTTTTCTCTTGAGGGGTTGTTTTATGCGGAAGACTTATTTGCCAGCGCGGTAGCGATTGGTTCAATGACCGTTGAAGCCGCAATGGGATCGCGTGCACCGTTTGATGACAGAGTGCATCAAGCACGTGGTCAACAGGGTCAAATTGATGCCGCGATGGCGTATCGTGAAATATTAAATGACAGTTCAGAAATTGGTGAATCGCACTTTGATTGTGAAAAAGTGCAAGATCCCTATTCACTGCGTTGTCAGCCCCAAGTGATGGGTGCCTGTTTAACACAAATTCGCCAAGCAGCCGAAGTACTTCATGTTGAAGCTAATGGCGTTACCGACAATCCCTTGGTTTTTGCTAACGAAGGTGATTTTATTTCTGCGGGTAACTTCCACGCCGAACCTGTGGCAATGGCAGCCGATAATTTAGCGCTAGCGATTGCTGAAATTGGTTCATTGTCAGAACGTAGAATGGCGTTATTAATTGACGCCAATTTAAGTAAATTACCCCCCTTTTTAGTCGAAAATGGCGGAGTGAATTCTGGTTTTATGATCGCGCAAGTAACTTCTGCGGCTTTAGCTTCAGAAAATAAAACGCTAGCTCATCCGGCTTCGGTTGATAGTTTACCCACCTCAGCAAACCAAGAAGATCACGTTTCTATGGCTTGTTTTGCGGGTCGACGGTTAGCCGACATGGCCGAAAACACTAACGGTGTATTAGCGGTGGAATATTTAGCTGCTGCACAAGGTTTAGATTTTAGAGCGCCACTTAAAGGCTCACCTAAAGTTGAACAGGCCAAAGCCATTTTGCGTGAAAAAGTGGCTTATTATGATAAAGACAGATATTTTGCCCCTGATATTGTTGAAGCGTCGGCGATTATTAGTGATGCTGCGTTAAATGCCTTGATGCCTGAGAATTTATTGGTTAGCTTATAATTAAAGTTTCGCTTATTTTAATTGTTTATGAAAAAAATAGCCCGTTACTCATTATTAAGCAGAATATTGCATTGGTTTATTATGCCATTGTTATTCATCCAAATTGTCTTAGGATTTTATGCAGCATCACTGCCGCTAAGCTTAGATCGTTTGATCTGGTTATCAAGACATAAATCATTGGGGATGTTATTACTTGCCTGCTCACTGTTTAGAGTGACGTCACGGTTATTACATAATACTCCAGCATATGCGCAATCATTATCGAGTAGGCAAGTAAACCTTATAAAAGTTGTTCACTTTAGTCTTTATGCGTGTATGTTGTTATTACCCGTTACTGGTTGGTTAATGGCATCAGCGGCAAAGTTACCGCCCAGTTTTTTTGGTTGGTTTGCTTTTCCTGCTTTAATTGCCGCGAATGAATCATTAAAAGAGGTGTTCATTCAAATACATACCGTATTAGTTTGGTTGTTTTGTTGTTTGCTCAGCATGCACATAATTGCGGCTTTGTATCACCTTCTGATATTGAAAGACACCATTATTGTACGGATTTCGTTGTGGAGACGTTGATCCAATATATTGAGAAAAAGGCGTAATGACTAAATATTTACCAATAATTTTTATCTACTTCTATACTCAAACCTTTTTTGCTTATGGTGATATTGTCGCCACAAAGCATTCGATCAATTGGCAAATAAACCTTAAACAGAGTCAGCTAAAATTTTCGATATTTGCTGATAACGTTCCATTTTCGGGTGAATTTACTGAGATGCAAGGCAAAATTATATTTGATCAAAATGATCTATTGCAAAGTGTGATTGATGTATCAGTTCCTATTCGTTCCCTTGATACGGGCAACAGCGAAGCGAATGAACTAGCCTTTTCGCCTGAATTTTTAGATGCTAAAAAATGGCCTAAGGCACGTTTTGTTAGTACCAGTATTTATTTACAAGCAGATAAGTATTGGGTGAAAGGTGAGTTGCAGCTCAACGGCGTGAGTCAAATAATTAATGTGCCGATCCAATTTGAATACGCTGATCAAAGGGCAATACTATCAGCAAAGGCAACGATCAAACGACTAAATTTTAATATAGGTACGGGCGAGTGGCGCAACACTCAGTGGATCAGCGATGAAGTTAAATTGACTTTTTATCTGATCTTAAATTAATTTTCAGCTTTATTGGCGACTAAGACAAAATTTACATCCATTTTGTCGGCAACGGCAATAGCACCGCCAAAAATTGTAAATGGCGTTAAACCTAACTCAGTTTGTTTGAGGGTAAAATGCCCAGAAACCATAATTTTTTGCTCAGATAACGTGACTTGAGCCGAAATGAACTGCGTTGATTGTTGATCACGAACTTTTATCTGTGTTTCTAGTAATAATGTTGGCAAAGTTCCCGTGATTTTTTTTACAATCAAGCTGATATTTGGGTACTGATCTGCCATGAGCAGCTGTGCACCTAATAGATTATTACGTGTTGCTTGAATGTCTTTGGCCGAGATTGGTTTTAAAAATTGCTTGCCTGCTTTGATACGCTCTGATGGCTCATCGATGATCAACCGACTAACTGGAAAAACTAATTTAATAGTAGATTGTGGCAAATTTTTATGTAAATAAACGACTCCATCGAATGTGTTAATAGTGATCACATGATCATGTCCTAAGCTTGCTAAACGTCCAGTACGATAGACTTTTACGGTGATTTTGCTCTCTTGCGGAGTAATAAAGTAGGTCGCAATATTGGCGTTGTTATTTTTAGTGAAAATAACCGCATTAGCAGCGGTATAAGTACGTTCATTACTATCATAATGAACACAACTACTGAGCAAAAATACCCCCATAAAAACACATAAAGAGGGTAATATTTTTTTAATAAAGTGAATACATTGCTGATTTTTCATCTTCGGCTCTCTGTTAGCTAATAAAAATGTACGGTAACCTGATCCTAAGATCAGCAATCGAAACAAGCAAATATTAAGTTTCGATGAAATGCGGTTTACGGCTACCTATCGATGTTTTATTTCGTTAAATTATGTTAAATTATGTTAAATGATGTCAAACTTTCAAACTTGGTTTAAATTTATGATCCGTATTTTTTTATTTGTGTTATTTAGTTCCTTTACCGTTAATGTTGTGGCAGCAAACACTGTGCAAAAATTGTATAAGTCGGTAAATAGTGGTGTTGTAGAGTTACATATTAAGTCATTGTCTGAACCACAACATGGGCAAATGGATTATAAAGTGCAAACGGCTAAATCTTTAGGCTCTGGTGCACTGGTTAATAAGGCGGGACGTATTCTAACCGCAGCACATGTGGTTGACCGTGCGACTGAAATTGAAGTGATTTTTGCTGATGGTAGTAAAACCAGTGGTCATGTTGTGTGGATAGAGTCGTTAATCGATTTGGCGATGATCCAAGCGGTTGATGTGCCCAAAAGCGCCAAACCCTTAAATTTAGCCAAATCTGGTGATTATGCGATTGGTGAAAAAGTGGTGGTTATTGGTGCACCTTATGGTGTTAGCCATAGTTTATCGGTCGGCTATTTGAGTGGGATCCGTGACGGTGAGCCGTTACCCAGTTCGTCTTTGATCCCAAGATTATTGCAGACTGATGCAGCGATAAATGTGGGTAATTCTGGTGGACCCATGTTTGATCTTAAAGGTAATGTTCTTGGTATTGTTAGCCATATTTTGTCAAAGGATGGTGGCAGTAATGGCTTAGGTTTTGTTATTTCTGTTGATACTATTCGCAGTATTATCAAAAGTGGTCCCAGTACCTTTTTTGGTTTAATTCCCCTATTGCTAAATAAAGAGCAATCGGAAATCATTAATAATACCGCTGGTTATGGCATGTTAGTGCAAAACGTTATTCCTGGAACGTTAGCAGATAAGCTTGGGTTTAGAGGCGGCAAGATGAATGTAATGATGGCCAATCAGCACATACTTTTAGGCGGCGATATTCTCTTAGCGATTGATGGTCAACCGATCAAAAATATTGAAGCGGCGGTTAAGATCAGACAACGCATGGCGCGTTATGAAAAAGGTGAAAAAGTTAGCTTTAAATTCTTACGTAATGGTGTCGAAAAATACGTTTATTGGGAAGTAGATTAATTTATAGATCAGCAATAAATTGACCAACAATAAGTTGTACAGTTACGTATACGTGTACAACTTATTGCTGCTTATGTGCTGATCTAGTTAAACTTAAAATTAAATTAAACAAGTGAATAGAATTTAAGATGAAATAGTCGGTTGCGAATAATAAACAGCAGACCAAGCCAGAGTAGCATGGTGCTTGATGGCTCAGAAACGGTGGTAACGTTGGCACCATTGGTAACATTTATACGACCATTTTCCCTTGTCACGCCAAACAAGTCAAAACCTAAATCATCAACAATACCGGAAAAGTTATAATCAAATAATATCGTTAAGTCTGTTGTTCCTACAGCCAAGGCATTAAATGATAACGTTACCAAAGAAAGCGATGTCGCGTTATAGTCGACATCATCAAAGACATCCCATATATTGACTTTGCCTGCGCCATACGGGAAAAGATCATCCCAGCCGTTAAAAAAAGAGTTTGAATAAAAACTCACTCCAGCAAGCGAAACAATGCGGGTGTCAAAGTCTAAACCAAAATCAAAACCGCCTACCGTTTCATTTTGGCTTAATCCAGAGATAATAATGTCAATATAGATCAGCTCGCCGACTTGAGCATTACTTTCTTGTGGATCAAAAAATATTAATGATGCTTGTGCAAATGGCATCATCAAAATAAACATCAGTGCTATAAGTAGCTTTTTATTGGTCAGTAAATATTTCATCATTCATTCCTTCTAATTATCAATGATCCAGTCATTCAGGTTATTTTGCTGCTAGC
>CAZVPC010000010.1:0-6722 GCA_964629005.1 uncultured Pseudoalteromonadaceae bacterium
TTAGGTATGTCGCGAAAAGGCAAAGAAGAAATTGGTGTTAGCGTTAATGTTATTGATTTAAATACTCAAAATTGTGTGATTAAAACATCATTACAAGTTATTGATTGTGAAGTCAAAGTTATTTTTTTATGGTTTTATGATCATCATCGATTATTAGATTTTGATGAAGAGATCGTTTTACAATATAGCATTGAAGAATTTAAAGAGTCGCAATCAAAAAATTGTAGTCATTATCGTTTGAAATTAAATAAAATTTCGGATGCGAAAATGTTTGGACATTTAACTGGCTTATTAAACAAGCGTTTGCAAGTTAATCAAGACTTACAAAACAATCAAATACAGCCGTTGCATGACTCTATTATCGCCAAAAGCCATGAACAATTTTTATTAACCAAAACTCATGATATTGCTATGGTTTGTGCACAATACCAAACCGGATGGCGACCTTCTTGTGGACTGCAAACCGACAGTAATCAGGCATTATGGGATTTCTTTTTAGAGGGTGAAAATCATGATCCCTTAACCAGATTATTCGATCATGTTGAAATCCAAAATGTATTAAATAAGCAAGGTGACTTTGATCAATATGCTTATGTGTTAAGACATCCATATCAGCAACAAGATCAGGAGAAAGAGCAGTTTGTTGTTATTTGGCAAAAGCAACTTGAACAAGACTCTGCCGCAAAATCTTTGTTAACGCGCTATGTTTTAACCGGAGATTATCGTTATATTCGCTTACGATTATTACCGATAAACGCGCAACAAGACGCTCATGTACCTGCTGCCGTGCCGAGTTATGTTAGCCCTGCTATGACTTTACTTAATCGTCCCTTAGGCAAACAGGTTTCTTCGATACTAAAAGCCAGTGAATATTTAGCGATACTTTCCGATGTCACGGAAATAAATCAAATATTAGCATTACCCAAGGTTTTAGGGGTTAGAAATAAAACCCAGTTAGTAGGGGAGCCGATCAAATGCCCGATAAAATACCGACTGCCGGTATTGAAACGTAAGTCCCCCATGGAAATTGTTCGCGTTGAGGTGAATGATTTTAGGGCAGAAGATCGTTTTGACTATGCAATTAATGTAAAAATGACACGTTGGGGTAATAGATCGTGTGATATAAGCGGAGTAACTAATAATATTTCAACGCAAGGTTTATCAATAGCATTAGCGAGCCCTTTAAAATTTAAAACGGGTGTCGATGTGCATTTAACTATGGAAATACCTTATCGCGGCAAAACAATTAGCTTAGCAAATCAGGTTTATCAACTTATCGGTGGTAACGATCACCAATCACTTCGATTAGTGATCAGTAACTCAGAAACTCGGCATCCGGCAAGCCAAATGTTGCGTGAGTTCATTTATCAAAACATGGATAGTTTAAAAGCGTCAGGATTAACAGAACAGCAAACGTATGGTTTGCAACGTGCGATGCGAAATATTTATGCAAATAATCATACCTCGGTGCCTTTTTTTATTCATCAAGACAAACGACAATGGTTTATTAATTCTATTGCGATGAACGAATACAGTGTGTTTGATAGTCTCAATGTTGATGGTATTCCTGCTCAGGAAATGTTGATCAAGTTAGTACAACAAGAAAAATTTAGGAATTATTGTCTATCGGTGATCAATAAAGTTGATAAGAGTAATCAAGTTGAAGTTTTTTACATTATTGCCTTACCAAGAAATACACGAGATAAAAATAAACAAATTTTCTGGTTTAATGATTTAAAACAAATACAACAGGCCAATCGACTGACGGAAGTGATGGAAAAAGTACGAATGTTAGGTCAACCCACTATTTTAAGAGTTCAACTGTCGAAACCTAGTCGAGTCATGGATAAATATTTCCGTGAAGAATTGCAATATCTCGAACAAATATCTTCCCGAGCTGCGACTGACGTTACCACCACACTGGAACAAATTAGTGGTATTGGTGAGATCACCGATCACACTGAACAAATATTGGCTCTTTTTGATCATTGGATCGAAAAAAAAGAACCAGTGACGTTAGCTAACGCGAGCTAAATTATATATTTTCACGTGCCTATGCAGATCACTCAGGTATTTATTATAATTGTCATCTTCGAATCGTTTTTATCGAAGATCTCGTGCTTTTTGACGTAGATTCCCGCTTAAAAGACTGCGGGAAAGACGAGCCTGAGCCAAGTGCATAAGCATGTATTTTTATGAGTATTGTATGGTCACGTAGTTATGTTTTTTTCAGCATTAAAAATATTTTTCTAAGGTGAGCTGTAAATGATCATCTTGTGCCACTTGTGATAACAAGTCATTTGGATCGCTGCCGCTAAACCAGCGCATATCTAGACTAAGTTTGTAACTGTCGCCAAGTCGTCGGCTTGCTTCAATTAATAAACTTTGCCCATAGTTGTCTAAATCAAATCCACCACCAGCTAAAATTTCTAAACTTTGAGCGTCATTAAAAGCAATGCGAGCACCGAAAAATAAATCATTTTGGTTAATAACCACAAAGTCTTCACCACGTGAATCCCAGCCGTATTCAACCAGCCAGCCAACATCAATCGCGCTGTCAAAAACGCCCACATAAGTATATTCAAAACCTGTTTGCGTTGCCCAATTGTTCGTTGTTTTGGTATCACGATAATAGCCTTCAAATTTCCATAGCCAATCTCCCAACGTTGCTTGTATATCCATAGCGAATTGATCCATTAATTCATAATAGGGAGTTAATTCTAGTGCTGTTTCTGGTTGCTGCGATGATTGCGTTTGTGGCGTTATTGTTTTGACGCCTAGCCTATATTGTGTTTCACGATTAGTTCCATGAAACCAATAACTACCAATATCGAAAGCACCAATACTATTTGACCAACGTAGCGCATAATCGATATTTTGCTGCCCTCGTTTTGCCTCATATTCTGTTTTATCAGTATTGACTACTAAAGAGGAACGTAAGCGACCTTTTTGTCCGGGAAAAGTACGTTCACGAAAGCCAGGCATCACAAAAATATCGACAATGCCCCAATCACGCACGAGTGACAGGTTGATCATCTGCTGACCTAATTTATCTTCTGCATCAATATCTTCAACACTGTCAACTTGATTGATCACATCCACTAAATGTTGAAATTCAGCGACGCCCCAATAAACTTTATTGATACCCACGCGTAGCTCCCAATCGTCACTAACGTGAGTCCAAGTCAATTCTCGAATATCACCATGACTGCGCTCAGGATCATATTGATCGCCTCGTAAGTACGGTTTGAATATCACACTGTCATCTTCATTATTCCAACTCCAATAAAGTTCGGGTTCGGCAAAGATAGATAAATCACTTTGCCCACTTTGCCCACTATATTCAGGGGGATGAAAGAAATAACGTTCTTCAATACCAACTTTACCACTGATTTCAAACTCAGTAGCAAAAGTTTGTGTCGCTAAAGTTAGCAGTGCTAACCAAGCCATTTTTTTCATTAACGAGCTCGCTTAAGTGAATTTCTGTTAAAGTCTTTATCGGATAAACCAATACGGAATTTAAAATTATTCCAGATCAATTCGGTACTTTTGCCATTTTGATGATTGACCATATTCATGGCCATAGGCCGCCAGTATTTATTTAAGAACTGTTTGTAATCAGCATAAGATAAAGTTTTCAACAATGAATCTTTACGATCATAAAAATCTATTTTTTGAATACGATATTCACTTTTATCTAACCAAACAATACGCCGAGTATAACCAGAATTTGTGTCCACCGGATATTGTTCTATTTTAAAACATTCAAGGCCATTAATGGTTTCATCACCCAAATATTTATAGGTGTATTTAGGGATTTCAAATGAGCTCAAATCTTCAAATGAAAATTCTGAGCCCATAAAAGGGCCTGATTTATTTCGTGACGAAATACGTTTAACTCGTTTTAATGCCGGTAAATATAACCATTGTTCATCGGCACCGGTGGCATGAGAAAAGCTTAAAAAGGCAGTTCCTTTAACATCACGTGGTTTGTTAAAAATGGTTAAACCTTTATCGCCATCATCTTGTACTTCTAACGTTTTAATTTTTATTTCGCGGACGCTTTCTTGGCCTTGTTTGTTGCGTAATTTCATTAACATATTTGCCATAGAGTCTTGCCAGCCTAAATCTCGGGCTTTTGCTTCTTTGGAAATAGCTAAACCTTCTTCTTCTGGAGTCGTTGCATAGCTAGGGAAAGCAGCCGTGAGTATTAAAACGGTTGCGATCGTTAAGCTGATTGCGAAGACACTGGCTATAATGGGTTGATAACATTTCATGTTAATTTTCCTCAGTAATGTGTTGGTGATCATTATCTAATTTCATTAATAATGGTGGTAAAAATAAAAAGTCTACGATCAGGGCGATTAATATTGTTGTTGCTGTCAGCAAACCGGCATCGGAATTTAATTTAAAACTTGATTGCGCTAAAATAGAAAAACCTGCAACGAGCACAAAGGTGGTGATCCATAAAGCACGACCGACACTACCAAAGGCGTATTGTACCGCTTGTTGGCTGCTAGCATTTTTTTCACGACGCGCATGTAAATACTTACTTAAAAAATGTACGGTGTCGTCAACAACAATACCTAATGTCATGCCTGTTACTACAGATAAGGCTAAACCAACTTGGCCATCAAATATTCCCCAAAGACCGAATCCAACAGCGGCAGGTGCTAGGTTGGGCAATAAACTGATCAAACCATAACGTACCGATTTAAGCGCTACACCTAATAAAAGAGAAATTAAGATCAGCGCGGCGGTAGTACCGATTAACATGCTATGAATATTGCGTTGACCAATATGAGCAAACATTAAACTAGGACTGGCGATAGTTACTTTATATTGGCCAGCATTGTCTTTAAACCATTGTTGCAATGTTTTCTCTAAGGCGAGCATTTCATTGGAGGTCATATTTTTAAAGGTTGCAATAATTCGAGCCGAAGATTTATCTACGTTTAATTGATTATTTAAATCAAGGCCATACGGTAGTGACATTTCATATAATAATAAATATTGTGCGGCTAGTTCGTTACTGTTTGGTAGTTTATACCAACTAGGATCATCGCCGTGCATATTTTTATTTAAACGTTTCATTGTATCGGTAAAGGTATTGACATGATCGGTACCTGGCATCGCGCGTAACCACTGAGCAAACTTGTCGGCCGTTTTTAAGTATTCTGGTGAATTTATGCCACTAGATTTTTGACTATCAATTGATATTTCTATCATCGACATGCCGGTTAGATGATCTTGCATAAAATCAGCGGATTGACGAAACGGTACAGTTTCATCAAAGTATTTTACAAAGTCGTCATTCAATTGATTATTTTGAATAAAAAAGGCAAACGCGATCATAATGACCGATGTCGAAGGCAGTAATATTTTTCGTTTACTGATCACGAAATTCGAAATTTTATCCATAGTATCATGTTTTTCTTCAGGTTTTTGCTTCACCCTTAATGGTAGGGCAGCCAACAACGCAGGAAATAATGTAATAGATAATAAAAATGCGATAGTCACCCCAATA
Source organism: uncultured Pseudoalteromonadaceae bacterium (assembly GCA_964629005.1). GTDB lineage: Bacteria > Pseudomonadota > Gammaproteobacteria > Enterobacterales > Alteromonadaceae. The sequence continues at coordinate 5,528 of CAZVPC010000010.1, forward strand.
GCGACCAAATTACCTAAGTCGCGAAATGGTGGAGAATCAGAAAAATTCATGCTTAAAAAACCAATAGCAGTGGTTGCGCTGGTCAAGAATATTGGTTGTAAATTTATTTTTAAGCTTTCTAAAATGGCTTGACGTTTTTCCATACCACGGCGCATTTCATAAAACATGGTTGATAAAATATGAATACAATCAGCGACCGCTAACGTTAAAATCATCGTTGGTGCAGAAGATGAAGGCCCCGTTAAATAAAAGCCTAGCCAGCCAGCCAGTCCCATGGTTGAAGCGATACTTAAGATAATAATCAATACCGTAGAAATAGTGCCGGTGATGGTTTTTAATAGCAAACCTATGGTAACTATTACCACTAAAAACATTAACGGAACTAAGGTGGAACTGTCATGAATGGATGATTCAGCAAAACTAGTATTCATCATGACCATGCCAGCCAAATACACATCGACATCAGGATTAGCTGCTTCAAATTCGGCTTTTAATGCTCTGACCTTTTTGACCACTGTGGGTAGTTCTTTTACTGGATTTTTACCCGGTAATTGCACCGTAATACTGACATTAGTGACGTCAGCAGCCTTTGAAATAATACTGTTGATCAGTAGTGGTTCTTGTAAAGCAATATTTTTAATTTTTTCTAGTTGCAGTGTGGTCAGTGTTGATGGTTGATAAACTAAATCTTCAACAATCATGTCATCTTCTTCGGCATGGCTGTATTGAAAATTAGTCACAGAGTCAACGCGGGTTGAATAAGGGATTTGCCAGCTTGCATGAGTTAATTTTTTAATAGCAGCAAGATTTTTTTTGGTAAATATTTGTTTATCCTTAGGGGCTAAGATAAAATTTACCGTGTCGCTTTTACTGTAAATTTTTTGCATTGATTCATAAGCAATTAACTGTGGGTTTTGGTCACCAAAAAATACCCGGTAATCACTTTTAAAAACTAGCTTTTGCGCACCATAAGCGGCAGCAAAAGCAAGCGCTATTGTTGTTAATATCACTAGCCAAGGATGATTTGTTAACCACTTGAACCATTTTGTTGACATCTTCTTCTCCATTTTTGACGAATCGTCACGTGTGTTTAAAAAATAACGATAAAAAACATAACAATACAATAGACTATTGAACTGATTTTTACCGTGAATAATTGAATAATGGTTTTAATACAATAAACATTATTCTTAAA
>CAZVPC010000010.1:6822-16684 GCA_964629005.1 uncultured Pseudoalteromonadaceae bacterium
TTTTTACCGTGAATAATTGAATAATGGTTTTAATACAATAAACATTATTCTTAAAGCTTATACTCTCAGCGAGATACTGAAACAAGTTCAGTATGACAGTGTACGTAATAGCATTATCATTTTTATTGAGTTGATATTCTAAAACATTAATACTCGACCATGTTGCGCCATTAGTGTGATTTCTGTTGAAAACAATTGTGATAATATTTTTCGTGCACTTTGTCGGTAATCTTTATCGGCTTGAGCAGGCAACCAGCCTAGGCCATCTAATAAAATATTACTGTGGTTGAAATACTCGCGTTCTACTTCTAGCCCTTTGCGTCCTTCACAAAGGACTAAGTCATCACCTAATAATGCAATGGTGCCAAAATTCATTGCCCAAAGCGAAAACGATATTTGCTGGGCAGTCAGATTGTTGATATTTTTTAATTCGCCTTTTTCAATAGCATCGTTAATTAATATATCAAAAATCACCATTAAATTAGCTTCAAGTTTTTCATGAGCCTCACGCCTTTCTGAACTTGCTTTGTTATAAACAGTTGGGCTTTTAATTGCGATAACTGACTGAAATAAATCATTATGTAAAATGGCATAAATTAAGTAAGATAAATTTATTGCTAATACTTTTTCGCGGCTACTGCCTTTAAAAGAGACGGCTCGCTTGAAAAAACTAATGAGTACTTTAAGTGCTTTATCGCCGATCCCCATTAATAAATCTTCTTTACAAGAAAAATGGTTGTAAACAGTGCCTTTTGAAAAGGGTACTTTGCCAACTACTTTATCCATAGTGAGAGCAGACATACACTGACATGACATGATTTCAAGTGCAGCATCTACTATTAACTCTTTACGAGCCATAGGGCAGATTTTCTGCTTTACTTTTTTTAGTGAAATCATTTTTTTATGAATACTCTACTTATCTGTTTAGTGAGGTTTGTTAAACTGCGGTGGCTAATTTTAAAGGTGTTTATATTTCGCAATAACACTTTTTGACGTTTCGTCATTTTTTTTGATTCTAGAGTGAGTGATCAATAAAGTCAATGTTTAAATTAATTTTATAGTTAATTTTATAGTTGATTTTATAGTTAATTTAAAGCTCTGTTGTAGCACGTTGTTGTTTTAATTTTAACTGAAAAAGTTGACTTATCCGGGATGATTGTCGGCTCTAGCCGACCATAACATGGGGCCATATTTAATGGCAAAAACACCAAAGGAAATTAACCAGCAGGTCGCGCTAATATCATAAAAAAGCAATGCTTTTTGTGGTGCTAACAGTGGACCAAATACTCTGATCAATGCGGCTACTGAGATCATAAAAAAAGCGACACTCATAACTTTTGCCGGAGCTAACGGACGACCAGTATGTCCTAAAGAAACACGCGAGATCATTGCTAGTATAATGCCGCCAATACCGCCAACGGTTAATAAATGCCATACATGATTAACGGCAACATCGCTTTGTAAATAACTCAGTCCTAACATCAGCAAACCGAACCAAACAAATAAAATGGCGAAATGCAATGACCATAACAGCGGGATACCGAGAGTTATCCAAGGGCGCCATCTAAACCAGCGAATTGCTTGGGCAATGCCGGCAATAATTAAGATCACTGCAAAATAGTTGGCATTGAATCCCCAAAGCGGTTGTAACAATAAGGAAAACATTGCAATAGCGATGCTGCCATTGGTTGTTAATTCTAAGTGTTTCATTGGGTTAACTTTAGTTGTACCCGTGCCGTTGGCAGTAAACATTGGCGTGACCCGTCCAGCCATGATCGACATTAACAAGGTGACCAATAGTACGCCGGTATAACCAGCAAAGTTGATACTGAAACTGTTAGGGAAACTAATGGCTAAGTGCATTTGTAAATTTACTAGGGTGAACAGTAGCAATAATGGGATAAAAAATAAATTACGGTATTGTTTAACCGCGATGATTGGTTGACCTAGAATGATTGCGACCAAAGGTAAAAAACTTAAGTCGACAATACTACTGAGTGTGGTGCCAAGTAAGCTAGGAAAAAGCAGTACTATGCGTCCTAGTAACCAAACCACAAAGAGGCTCATTAGTTTGTTGCCATAAATAGCACGAACGCCAGTCCAATTTTGGACTGCAGTTAATAAAAAACCAGTAATAATGGCGCAGGCAAAACCAAAAATCATTTCATGAATATGCCACCAATAACCACCACCTAAGGGTATAAAAGGAAATTTACCTTTTAATAGTAACAGCCAAATAACTAGGGCAAAAACGCTAAATACTGCTCCGCCGAGGAAAAAAGGACGGAATCCAAGTCTGAATAAAGGAAAAATTTTCTGTTCTTGTTGTAAGTCGGAAATTTGCATTATCGACCCTTAAATAAAAGAGAAATAAATATTGCGTTAGTATGCCTATTTTATTGGTTAGCTGCACTGCTAATCGCCAGTTATTTGCGCTGCATCAAAGGTTTTATTTTCTAATTAAATAATAGTTGAGTCGAAATGTGCTAAAAAAAAGCACTTTTTAATTTATTTTTAAACGTTTTCTGTTTTTAAACTGAAATTAAATTTCGTGATAGCTTAGTAATCGAAAATATTTTTTTATTGTAGTCGATAATTAAATCTTAAATTAGTATAATATTTCTTTAAAATAAAAATAAAGAGCACAAAGTGAACTTAGATACAATAGATTTGCGACTTATTGCTATTTTACAGGTTGATGTTAGTATTGCTGTCGAAGAGTTGGCACGGCGGGTTGGCTTAACCAAAACTCCCTGCTGGCGGCGACTGCAAAAGCTAGAAAAAAGCGGCATTATTAAACGAAAAGTTGCTTTGCTTAATGCGGAACTGTTGGATTTAAACGTTTCAGTATTTGTGCAAGTAAAAACCAGTCATCACAGTGGTGACTGGTTAGAAAACTTTTCAAATACTGTTTATGCTTTTCCTGAAGTGGTTGATTTTTACCGCATGAGTGGTGAATACGATTATTTACTGCGCGTTATTGTTAAAGACATTGCGGCTTATGATGCTTTTTATAAGCGTTTTATTGAAGCGACCAGTTTAACCGATGTTACTTCTAGTTTTGCTATGGAAGAGATCAAATGCTCTACCGAGTTACCGCTGCCATTGCCCGATAGTTAAATTTTTAAAACGGCCTAATTTACGGCTAAGGTTGATTATTATGTCACTAGAACAATATTTTTCACAATTTAAAACCCATATCATTGGTGATAACTTAACTCATAAAATTAACCAACAAGATCTTAATATTATTTATGCTGATTGGACGGCTAGTGGTCGTTTATACCAACCGATTGAAGCCTATATAACGCAACAGCTTGGGCCTTATGTTGCTAATACTCATACCGAAACAAATTTAACGGGTAGTGCGATGACTCATGCTTACCATGATGCGCAAAAAGTGATCAAACATCATGTGAATGCTTGCGATAATGATATTTTGATCACTGCTGGTGCAGGTATGACGGCGGTTATTAATAAATTTCAGCGTATTTTGGGACTTAGAATTCCTGAACGAATGCAAGATCAAGTACATTTTGCTGACAACGATAAACCTGTGGTGTTTATCACGCACATGGAACACCACTCAAATCAGACATCATGGTATGAGTGTGATGTTACTCTCGAAATTGTTGAGCCAGATGAATATGGTTTACCCTCGTTAATACATTTACAGCAGTTACTTGAGCAATATAAAGAGAGAAAATTAAAAATAGGTTCTTTTTCAGCTTGTTCAAATGTTACTGGCATTAAAACACCGTATTATAAATTAGCCGAAATAATGCATCAACATGGCGGTGTTTGCTTTATTGACTTTGCGTGCTCGGCTCCTTACGTTGATATTGATATGCATCCAACCGATCCTCAACAAACATTAGATGCTATTTTCTTTTCTCCGCATAAATTTTTAGGTGGACCGGGCAGTTCTGGAGTTTTGATTTTTAATAAAACTTTATATAAAAACAAGGTACCTGATCATCCGGGTGGCGGTACGGTAACGTGGACAAACCCTTGGGGAGAGCATAGTTTTTTTAATAATATTGAAGTTCGCGAAGATGGTGGTACACCAGGGTTTTTACAATGTATTCGGACGGCCTTAGCCATTAAAGTGAAAGAGGCAATGGGGGTTGAGAACATAGCCAAACGTGAACAAGAATTAACTCATTATGTGATGGGGGAGTTAAGTAAAAATGATAAAGTAGTAATGTTAGAGCCAACCATAACCGAGCGTTTAGCGATTATTTCTTTTTACATTCCCACCGTACATTACAATTTAGTAGTACGCTTGCTAAATGATAAATTTGGCATACAAACGCGAGGTGGCTGTTCTTGTGCGGGTACTTATGGCCATATTTTATTAAGTGTTGATCATGATACCTCAAATAAAATTACTAAAAAAATTAATCGTGGTGATTATGCAGAAAAACCGGGCTGGATAAGAGCTTCTTTTCATCCTACTACGACTAACAAAGAAGCTAAATTTGTGGTTAATGCTATTAAGCAGATCACTGAAAATGTTGACGTGTGGTGCAAAGATTATCGATTTAATCCGGCAACAGGTGATTTTGAACATGTGCACTTACAAGTTGAGTATTTAAATCTTAACGATTTTTCACCTTTAGCGATAAAAAATAATTTAGCAAAAGAGTCTTTCTTGCAGCGAGTTTTTTCTTAGTTTTATGTTACATTGCCGTCATGTATTTTTTAGGGTACTGCAACATAATGAAAAAATCATTTAGTCAAACGGCTAAATCAACCATTAAACGGTGGTGGCACACTGATTGTAAATTTTGTCAAAAAACACGTTTATTAGTGTTGTGGTTGTTTGTTATGTTATTAGTTGACTATTTTAGTTTTCATTTGATTTTTTAAGCAATTACTACTAAATAATAGGCATGTAGCTGAGATTATAATGAGATCATGATGAGTTTATGTTGGTTAGATTCGCTCGAAATAGCACTCGATTTAATCGAGCAACATCCCGATATTGATCCGATGAAGTTACACTTTACCGAATTAAGACAATGGGTGCTTGCACTTGAGCGCTTTGATGATGATCCCAGTCATTGTGGTGAGCGAATTCTTGAAGCCATTCAATTAGCTTGGCTTGACGAAGTTGATTAATGCTTAACGTTGTAAGTTCCCGTCAATAACTTAACGACTTTTTCACGTTCAGATAAAACCATTAACAAGGCTAGATCAGCCGTTTGTATTTGTTGACTGATCTGTAGAGCACCGAGATACGGGTTATCAACATACAAAATATTTTGCTTGTTTATGCCTTGAGCTAAAGCTACTTCAGCAATTAATTTAGGAACTTCGCCGCGTTGTCGTCCTCTTAAGTAGGCTTCGAGTTCAGCGATCACTAGAACATCAGGTTGCATTGCCATTGCCGAAATCGTCATTGCTTTTATTTCTTGATCGCTACGATCACCCGCATGGCTTAACATTAAAAATCTGCGCTTAGCCGGCATATTGGCTGTTGTTGCGGCCATAGCATCCATACTGTGAACATTATGAGCAAAATCAATAATGACTTTTGCGCCATTAACGCTAAATTGATTCCCTCGACCTGGGTTGTCGTCATTGTTACTTGAAAAAAGTTTCAACGCCTTGATTATTGAGTTGTTATCTATACAAAGCGCTTTTGCTAAACCAATGCAGCCTAATGCATTTTGAACATTATGCTGTGCTGCCCCATTGAGGGTCATTGGCATATTATTGATCGCGATCAATTCAGTAACCACTTTTTTGTTGCAATAAATTAATTGTTGAGCGCGGACAAAGCAAACGGCATAACCGTTTTCTTTATGTTGCAGTAACACTGGATTATGCTCGTTTAATGAAAACCAGCAGATGGATGACGCCTTTTTTTTGGCAGATAAAGATGAAAAAAAGGTTACTAGGTGTTGATCATCAGCGTTTAATACTAAGGTGTTTTTGTTTGTTAGTGCTTTGGCAACAACGGCTTTAACTTCGGTTAATTCGGTAACGGTATTAATACCGTATTGTCCTAAATGATCGGCAGCAATATTGGTGATCAAGGCAGCATCAACGTGTTCAATAGGCAAACCTCGGCGTAAAATGCCACCACGGGCAACTTCTAAAATAGCGGCTTCGGTGTTGGCATGACGCAGTAACATTCTTGCTCCTGCGGGACCAGAATAATCACCATGTTCAATAATGTCATCACCGACTTTAATGAAATCCGTTGAAGTGACACCACAACATCGGCCAACTTGTTTGATAATTTGTGACATGATACGCACACTTGTCGACTTACCATTAGTGCCAGTGATCAGTGCGATAGGGATGGTATAATATTGTTGCCAATTTATCTCGTCAATTTTTGGTAAAGCCGAAATTGGCCAAGTCTGGCAACTCGCACCATAACCGAGGGAAAATTCATCGTCATCGACGAGGTATGTTATGTTTTTTTGTTTGGCCATTGAAATCAAAGCCAGTAAGTGAGGATTTGCTTCGTCTTTAATGTATTGTTTAATACGTTTAACCGTTTGGGTTATCGACTCTTTATTAGCAGTTTTGCTAATTTTGGCACAAGTAAACGCCCATGCGGCTTCGTTTATTTCACAAGCAGCGTACAGTACATCTAGGGGAGCACTGATCGCCATACTGATCCCATTTTCAAAGATACGGTAATAGCTGCTTTGATCTTGCCAATGTAACTGAGTAAATAGTTGAGATATATAAGTGCGCCAATATTTCACTACTAACGCTTTATCAACACCATTGACAAAGGTATCAATAATAGCGCCAGAGTGATCCGACAATAAGTTTTTACCCGTTAAACGTCGACTATCATCTAAGCTAAGTTGGTAATCGGTGTTTGAACCGATTTGTTTTTTAATCACTGTCTTCTTCTAATTCAACAACGACTCTAACACCTCGATCATCTTTAACTATTTTCATGCCGGTTTCTAAGATAAAGGGATCAGGTTCGTCGGTTTCTAACATTGAAACTACCGTGTGCACTGGCTTCTCTTTTTCTTCCTGTGGGAGATTTGTTTGACCATTAAAATTGATAATTTGCTTCCAACAACGGGTAATAGCATCGCCAAATATCATCACTAAATCATCTTGTTCCGCTAGTGCGAGAGCTTGATTAATGGCATCAACTTCGTCAGGCACAATATAAATACAGTCTTCACTAATGCCTTGTGCTTTTAAGGCGGCAGCCATTTTCTTAGGAATTTCGTCATAACCTCGGCCACGACGATTATCATCAGCTTTACAGATATACAAATCAAAGTGTGTTGCTGCCGCAATAGCTATATTGTCGATGTCTTCATCACGGCGATCTCCTGGGCCAGCAATTACGGTGATGCGTTTTCCTTGCACTTCAAGTTTAGAGGCAAGTTCGCTCATGCAACGAATACCATCAGCATTGTGAGCGTAATCTAAAATCACTCTAAACGGGTGTTCTTCGTACACATTCATTCGCCCTGGTGCTTGGAAGAAGGTAGTGTTAAAGGTTCTTAAACCTTGTTGTATTGACTCAAGCGGTTTGCCTAAACTGAATGCTAGAGCCGCAGCAAACATCGCATTTTGTACGTTGTGTGTTGCCTTACCTTCAAGGGTAGCAGGGATCAAATGTGTCCATAGTAAAGGGATATGTGCACCATTATCGAAGATGGTGATCATTTCACCATTAATACCATGTTCAAGTACTACGGCACGTCCACCCGAACGGATGTGCGCTCTAACTAAACTATGGCCGGGATTCATGGTGACATAACATAGGTTTTTGGCTTGGGTGTGATCGGCCATTTTTAAGCACTGTACATCATCGGCATTTAATACCACAGTGTCTTTGGCTATTTCGACCACAATTCGTTTGATTTCTGCTAGTTGATCTAAAGTGTTTATACCTTTTATACCGAGATGGTCAGCTTGCACATTTAAACAAGCAGCAACATCACTTTCGCGATAGCCCATTCCTGATCTTAAAATTCCACCGCGAGCGGTTTCTAGTACGGCAATATCAACGGAGGGATCTCGTAACACAATTTGTGAGGATACCGGACCGGTCATATCGCCCTTAACCGACAGGTTACCATCAACATAAACGCCATCGGTCGAGGTCATACCAACCACATGACCAGCCGTTTTAAGAATATGGGCTAACATTCGTGAGGTGGTTGTTTTTCCGTTGGTGCCAGTGATCCCAGCAATAGGGATACGTGTTGGTGATGCTGGCGGAAATAACATATCAATAACTTTGCCTGCGACATCACGCGGTTGCCCTTCACTGGGCGCTACATGCATTCTGAAACCGGGCGCGGCGTTAATTTCAACAATACCCCCACCGATATCTTTATATGATTGGGTGATATCAGCCGTTAAAAAGTCAACGCCACCAATGTCTAGATCAATTGCTTTTACCGCACGCTCTGCCATCGTTTTATTATCAGGATGAATAACGTCGGTCATGTCGATTGCCGTACCACCTGTGGATAGGTTAGCAGTAGAGCGTAAGTAAAAAATTTCACCGTCAGCTAAAATGCTGCTTTCATCATAGCCAGCTTCTTCTAGCAGTCGCTGTGCTTGAGTATCAAGCTCTAAACGGGTTAATACTTTTTCATGGCCAACACCGCGACGAGGATCTTGATTAATAATGTCGATAAGCTCAACGATGCTACTTTTACCATTACCAACTACGTGACCAGGTACCCGCTTAGCGACGGCAACGAGTTCGCCGTTAACGACCAGCATACGATGATCTAAGCCCGTTAAAAAAGATTCAACTAACACGGCTCTACCGCTACCATGTTCGCGCGCAAAAGCAAAGGCGGTTCTAACTTGCTCTTCAGTCGTTAAGTCGATAGATACGCCGCGACCATGATTGGCATTGAGTGGTTTTAGCACTACCGGATAACCGATGCGCTTTGCTGCTCTGACCGCTTGATTTTCAGAATATATCATTCTTTGTTTAGGGACAGGCAAACCAAGATCGTTGAGTAAATTATGGGTGTCTTCTTTGTCGCAAGAAATTTCAACGGCTATATGTTTGGTTTCACTGGTGATGGTTGCTTGAATACGTTGTTGATATTTACCGTGACCAAATTGCACTAAACTGTATTCATTTAACCGTAACCAAGGAATATCACGTTCTTCGGCGGCATTGATCAATGATTGGGTGCTAGGCCCGAATTCTTTGCGTTGTGCAAAGCGGATAAAATCTGACAATTCTTCGGCAAAATCAAACTCCACTTCAAGATGTGTATCAAGTTGGCTTTGAATTTTTTTAGGCATTAACGATATAAGTAAATTTCTAGCTAAATCAGCGGCTTCTAATCCAACATCGCGTTGCTTATATTGGAATACCATGTTGTATTGACCCGTTTGAGTTGTACTTCGGGTTTTTCCAAAGCTAACCTCAGTACCCGCTAAACACTGTAATTCAAGAATAACATGTTCCCAAATATGGGCGATCCACGTACCTTCATCTTCTGTTAATCGCCGAATAAAACCACCCGACTCACCATAAGAACAACCATGCTCTTGCAAACTTGGCAGTGCGGCGATCAAACCAGAAATAAAATGATCACCAAGTTTTACAGAGGGGTACTGTTCTAGAACACCGATTTCAACAATATGACGAACAACGGGAAAATGAGCATAAACATTGGGACCAACGTAGACATTTGTAGAGATTATTTTCATCGAGATTTCCTATCAGTTTTGAGGAACATGAGTATAAACTTGTGTAAAAACAGCAAATATTAGCGCAGTCACTATTATGCAGGTGAAGCCACTCGCGTATTTAAACAGTATTTAGCGCCATGACTGAGCATGTGTAGTTTTAGACCAATTAAGGTAATTGAATCACCTGTATTGGCAT
>CAZVPC010000010.1:16784-21532 GCA_964629005.1 uncultured Pseudoalteromonadaceae bacterium
CTGAGCATGTGTAGTTTTAGACCAATTAAGGTAATTGAATCACCTGTATTGGCATCGGCCATTGAACTATGTTGCAAGTCAGATGGGTCAACGACGGTAATACTGCCATTGCCAACAACTTCAACAACTCCCTCAGGGGAAATAAATGCGGCAGTATCTTCACAAATTCCAAGACCTGAAGCAAAGGGATTGTATGAAACCGCAGATAAAAGACGTCCTAGGCGATTGCGTTGACTAAAGTGCTGATCGAGAATAACTTTACTGATCAAACCTAAACCTGGAGCAAGCGTAACACCTTGTTCGTTAGGTAAAGCGCCCGTGCGTCCTCCCGCGATCATGTGTTCTGGCATAATTGCTGCGCCAGCGGAAGTTCCTGCCACATGAACACCCGCAGCGTTTAATCTGCGGATCATTTGAGCAACTTTGGTACCACCAATAATGGTTGATAACCTTAATTGGTTGCCACCGGTGATAAATATGCCGCTAGCATTTTCAAGTTTGGTGAGGTAATCGTCTCGTTGTGCGTCTTCTCTACTGTTGATCGGTAAAGACAACGCATGTTTTACACCAAGTGCACTAAATACGGCTTCATAATTTGGCCCCGTTTCAGTGAGTTGAGATGCGGTAGGGATAATAATAATATTGGCACTTTCGCCACCACACAAATCAACAAAGCGTTGTAAAATAATTGGATCATCTATTCGCTCTTCTGCCCCCCCAATGGGGATCACAAATCCCCGCTGTTGTCCGTCAACAGTTTTTGCTGGACACATAGTTACCTCTTTATTCAAATGTTCCGTTAATGACTGAGCTGTTATGTCGTTTGTGCCAGTTGCCTAGCGCCATAACGTCAGTAATTTCATGTTTATTGTTTAATACCAGCAGATCAGCATCAAAACCTATTGCGATTTGCCCTTTTTGTTTAAGTCGTAAAAAGTTAGCGACATTGCTGGTAAACATGGGTAATACTTTTGCTAATGGTAAGTCTGCACTTAAGCTTGCCTGTATGGTTTCAATTAAGGTACTTGCGTGACCAAAATCCATTTGTTGGAGTTCGCCTTGGGCGTTAAAACAAGGTAAACAACCACCACCATCTGAGCTAACCGTAATTTGATCTAGTGCTAGGTTTTGCTCTACTAACCATTTTATCGCCTCAAAAGCTTCTAATCCCTCTCCAGCAGTTCCTTTTGGAAAAGCGGTAATATCGATATTACATCCATGCGCTAACAATTTGCAACTGTCTTTAAACAAAGCTTTATTTCGATTGACATGTGTTGGATTAAAGACTCTCGCCGGAATTTCAGTTTCAACAATAGCGCGTTCAATTAACTCAAGGCGACGTTCGCCATCGCCTAAATGAAAGTGAATAACCCCTGCTTTATCCGTGATCAATCCGGCAACATGTGCTTCGCTGGCTAATTTGATTAGTTCATTAAAGGTTGGTTGGCTAGAACGATGATCACTAATGGCAAATTCACCAATTCCAATAACGGGATCTAAAAAGGTAATGTCAGACTTAGCACTCCCCGTGAGGGTCGTTAACGGATAATGATAACCACCGGTCCAACAAAAAGCCGATAGGCCTTCTTCACGTAAGCCATAAACTCGACTCAGTAAATTTTCTATACTACGGGTAACATCATCAGTGCCCAACAAGCCAACTACAGTGGTAACACCTGCGTGGGTAAATTCAGATAGAGCTACGGGGGGGACTTGACTAGCAAAGCCTGTTTCACCACCACCGCCAGTAATATGGGCGTGGCAATCAATAAAACCAGGAACGACGATGGCACCATTAAAATCAATAACATCGATATGCCATTGTTGATAAAGCGTTTGCAACTCTTTTGTGTTTGTTGTTTTTAGAGCATTGTTGACCTCATCAATAGCGACTATTTTTCCACCCGCAATGAGAATGTTTTTTAATCCCAAAGGGTGAGGTGAGTATAAATCGACGTTTTTTAATAACGAGATCACAGCGTTTTTGTTGACCATGGTTTAGTTTTTCTCGGTGATTTGTTTTGTCGTAAAAATAAGTATGAGATCCAATAAAAATCAAAAATTAATTAGGGTAAAGAACTCTAGGAAGTTCTTATTTTGAGTCTTATAGTTAGTTTAGTTACCTTAGTATTATGTTCATAATAGAAAGATATTGCAATTTTTCTGTGCTCATGAAAGACATTTTGTACTTTAATTGGAAATTAGTCTAAATCGGGAGTTAATTGAGTTGAACCTTGCTTACAGTCACATTTTTCTGGACTTGAACTGTAAGTTTTTGGATTGAATGAAATTTGAACCTAAAAGCTTAACATAAAATCTTAACAGCCCCTTCGTGAAACTCGCATTGTAGAGTGTTTTAGGTATATACTTATTTGCGAAAATGAAAGTAAGATTCAGGCAGTTAATTTAACCAAAAAAAAAGCTATTATGACCAATAAAAATTACCCTTTGTACATTCCTTATGCAGGACCAACGCTATTAGAAACCCCCTTGTTAAATAAAGGCAGTGCTTTTAGTGAAGCAGAACGCAGCAATTTTAATTTAACGGGCTTATTGCCACCGCGTTACGAGTCTATTGATGAACAAGTCGAACGTGCTTACATGCAATATAGTAGTTTTCGCGGCAGTCTCAATAAACATATCTATTTACGAGCGATTCATGATAATAACGAAACCTTGTTTTTTAACTTAGTGCAAGCTCATTTAGCGGAAATGATGCCAATTATTTATACCCCAACAGTGGGGGATGCATGTGAACAATTTTCAGATATTTATCGAAGTTCTCGTGGTTTATTCGTTTCTTATGCTGAGCGTCATCATATTGATGATATTTTACGTAACGCCACAAAAAATAAAATTAAAGTGATCGTGGTGACTGATGGCGAACGAATATTAGGCTTAGGTGATCAGGGTATTGGAGGTATGGGGATACCCATTGGTAAATTGTCACTTTATACGGCGTGCGGTGGTATTAGTCCTGCTTATACGTTACCGGTAATGTTAGATGTAGGAACTAATAATGAGAAACTACTCAATGATCCTATGTATATGGGCGCACGCCATCATCGCATTGAACAAGCTGAGTATGATGAATTTTTAGAGTTATTTATTAACGCGGTAAAACGTCGTTGGCCTAATGTATTATTGCAGTTTGAGGATTTTGCCCAGCCTAATGCTATGCCACTATTAAAACGTTATCGTGATAAAATTTGTTGTTTTAATGATGATATTCAAGGTACTGCATCGGTTACAGTAGGCACATTATTAGCGGCATGTCGCGTTAAAAATGGCAGATTGTCAAATAAAAAAGTTGTTTTTGTTGGCGCAGGTTCAGCGGGTTGTGGTATTGCCGAGCAAATTATCAGCCAAATGATCACTGAAGGGGTTTCGCCAGCACAAGCACGTAGCCAAGTCTTTATGGTTGACCGTTTCGGCCTATTAACCGAAGGTATGAAGGGGTTACGTGATTTTCAAGCTAAGTTGCTACAAAAAAGAACAGTTGTGCAATCATGGCAAGTCACCAATGAATACGCCAGTTTGCTTGAAGTAATGCATGGTGCTAAACCTGATATTTTAATTGGTGTGTCTGGTCAAGCAGGTTTGTTTACCGAAGAAGCAATTAAAGCGATGAAGTCCTATTGCGAAATGCCGATTATTTTCCCTTTGAGTAACCCGTCTCGACAGGTTGAGGCAACACCGGAACAAGTGATTAATTGGACGGAAGGCAATGTTATTGTTGCTACGGGAAGTCCATTTGAACCGGTTGAATATAAAGGTAAAATTTTCAATATTTCACAATGCAATAATAGTTATATTTTCCCTGGTATTGGCTTGGGCGTGGTAGCAGCCAATATCAATCGCATTACTGACGAAATGTTAATGGCAACGAGTGAGACGTTAGCATTAACTTCACCATTGGCTAATTCCGGTGAGGGTGATTTATTACCGCCACTCACTGAAATTGCTGCGTTAAGTAAAGATATTGCCTTCAAAGTGGCTAAAATAGCTTTTAAACAAGGACATGCACTTAAAATCTCAGATGAAATGCTCATCGCAAAAATAGAACGTAATTTTTGGGTTCCTCAGTATCGAGAATATAAACGCATTAGTCTTTAGCGTTATATTGATTACTCCCTTATGAACAAGTTGATAAATGCCAATTGTTTTTATCTTTGGCATTTTGTTTTATTTCGTCTATAATCGCGCCAATTTTTATATAGACACAATTTATACACTTATTTTAAAGAGGGCTTATCATGGCTATCGAACGTACTTTTTCTATCGTAAAACCTGATGCAGTAGCTAAAAATGTTATTGGTCAAATCTATAATCGTTTTGAAACGGCGGGTTTAAAAATCGTTGCGGCTAAAATGCTTCATTTAAGTAAAGAAAAAGCGGAAGGTTTTTATGCTGAGCATAGTGAACGCCCTTTCTTTGCTGCTTTGGTTGAATTTATGACGTCTGGTCCGGTCATGGTGCAAGTTTTAGAAGGCGAAAATGCGGTTCTTAAAAATCGTGAAATTATGGGTGCGACTAATCCAGCCGAAGCTTTAGCTGGCACTATTCGCGCTGATCTTGCTAACAGTATTGATGAAAATGCGGCTCATGGCTCAGATGCATTAGCATCAGCGGCTCGTGAAATTGCCTATTTCTTCGCTGAAGATGAGCTTTGTCCTCGCACAAGATAATATCGTTTGTAGGTTAGCCTTTAGGCTAAAAAGTGTTATCAGGCTAAAGCCATACCTACA
>CAZVPC010000010.1:21632-28429 GCA_964629005.1 uncultured Pseudoalteromonadaceae bacterium
AATAGATTAAAGGATTTTACTGAGTCATTGGTAAAATCCTTTATGTTTTTAGCGCGAGTAAAATTGTTACTCAAGCGCAAAAAGCGTACAATTTCCCTTGCTTAAATTTGTTGTGCAGAGATCCCCTTTATGTCTGAAGTTACTCAAAAAATTAATTTACTCAATTTTGATCAGCAAATGATGCGTGAATACTTTATTTCGCTTGGTGAAAAACCATTTCGAGCCGATCAAATCATGAAATGGATTTTTCATTTTGGCTATCATGATTTTGATCAAATGACTAATTTAAATAAAGTGTTGCGGGGTAAGCTACAAAGAAATTGTGAAATTAAAGCACCGACTATTTCAAAAAAACAAGTGTCAACTGACGGTACAATTAAATATGCGTTGAAATTAGACGGTGGTCAAGAAGTTGAAACTGTGTGGATCCCTGAAAATGATCGCGCTACCTTGTGTGTTTCTTCTCAGGTAGGTTGCGCGTTAGAATGCTCGTTTTGCGCCACTGCTCAGCAGGGTTTTAATCGTAACTTAGCGGTATCGGAAATTATTGGTCAAGTTTGGCGCGTGGCTAATGATATTGGTGCGACTCGTATTGCGGGTAAACGACCGATCACTAATATTGTGATGATGGGAATGGGGGAGCCGTTGTTAAACATGAAAAATCTTCTACCATCACTGGATACCATGTTAAATGATTTAGGTTATGGTTTGTCGAAGCGTAGAGTCACGGTAAGTACTTCAGGAGTAGTGCCGGCACTAGATATGCTAAAAGAAAAAATTGATTGTGCTTTGGCCATTTCAGTACATGCGCCTAATGACAAACTTCGTGATCAACTGGTGCCGATCAATAAAAAATACCCATTAGAGCAATTTTTAGCGGCTTCGCGCCGTTATCTTGATGGTTCAAAAGCTAATAAACAAGTTACTATAGAATATGTAATGCTTGATCATGTTAATGACAGTACTGATCAAGCGCATGAACTCGCGAAAGTATTAAAACATACCCCAAGTAAAATTAATCTTATTCCATTTAACCCTTATCCGGGATCAATTTATCAACGTTCTAGTAATTCACGTATTGATCGTTTTGATAAGGTTTTACAAAGTTATGGTTTTACGGTAATGAAACGCCGTACCCGAGGTGAAGATATTGATGCGGCCTGTGGGCAATTAGCTGGTGAGGTATTTGATCGTACTAAGCGAACCAATAATGAGCGCATTAATAAAACACAGGTGGATCAAGAGCAGGCTAAAGGCGAGTCAATTTCAGTAAAAGTGGTATAACAAAGAACAAAGTGCTTTAATGGGTAGTAATATTAATAAAGCTTTGAAAGTTGGGTGGTTTCAGCAAAATATGAGCAAGTTTTTGATCAAAAATTTAGTCACAATTATTTTCTTCATTACTGTTTTATCTGCTTGTGTTAGCCAACAGTATAAAGCGGATAATACGCCCGTTGTTGTTAATCAAGCCAATGATAAAGAAATAGCCATGACACGAGTTACACTTGGTTTAGGTTATTTAAAAATGGGTAACATGACGCAAGCTAAACTGAATTTTGAAAAAGCTAAACGTGCTGCACCTAATTTAGTACAAGTTTATACGGCTTTTGCTCATTATTATGATACCGTTGGTGAAGTTGATTTAACGATTGCAGCATATAAAAAAGCGTTATCGATAAAAGCAGATGATGCTGATACTTTAAATAACTATGGCGTGTTTTTGTGTCGTCAAGGCCGAATTGCTGAGGCTAAAAAACAATTGTTAAAAGCCATTCAAGTACCATCATATTTATTAGTTTCCCAAAGTTATGAAAATATCGCCTTGTGCCAGTTAAAAGAAAATAATTTTATCGATGCTGAAAAATACTTAAAAAAATCTATCACTCATAGTCCGAATAATGCCTCGGCTTTAGTACAAATGGTGCGTTTACAATATGCTAAAGGTGATTATAAAGCCGCAGAGACTTATTTAAGTCATTTTGAAAAATCTACACGTCGATTTAAACCTGAGCCATTAGCATTAGCATTTAAGCTTTATAGTAAACAAGGTCGAAATAAAACGGCTAAAAGTTACGCGGGTATGCTAGTTAAAATGTTCCCACAATCGTTTGAAGCAAAACAATATATAGTGAATGGTTTAGCCCACATTGAAGCCGATAGTTTGGCTGAACGTTATCAATTGCAGCATCTAACAAAAAACGAAAATGAGCATAAGAAAAAACGGGTGGTTAAACTTTCACCAAAAAAAGCGCCGTCTTTATTAAAAAAAACTAACCCTAAAAACACCACGACTAAATTATTGTTGCTGGATCATTTGGAAGCATCTAAAGCAACAGAGCGTAACCTTGCTAAAGTCGTTCAGGAACCAGCAAAAGTGTTAGCTAGCACTAAAAAAAATAACACAGCAGAGCTCATGATGACTTTGCCTGTGCATGTTGTCGGTAAAAATGATAGTTTATTTTCAATATCAACAAAATATAATATTCGTATGAAGAGTTTAAGACGCTGGAATAATTTTAGCGAAACCCCTGTTTTACATATTGGTGATGTCATTTATTTAACCGACCCTAAAAAGGCAGTAACTCCTTAATGAGTGATTCTAATGAGTAAAAAACGGCAAACAGAATTAACGGAAGATATGGAAGTTATTGGCCCAGGCCAAATGTTGGCTGAAGCGCGTATTTCTTTAAAATTGAGTCAACAAGATATTGCTAAAACACTTAATTTCACCGTTTCTTCAGTTAAATCGATCGAAAAAGATCAGTTTGATAGTAAGCTGTCCGTTACTTTTACTCGGGGCTACCTTAAAAGCTACGCTAAGTTGGTTAACGTACCCATAGAAGACGTATTGTATAGCTTTGAATTGTTAGAGGTTGCTGCTGTTCAACAGGCTGAGATGCAAAGTTTTTCTAGAACGACAGAAAAACGAGCCGAAAATAATCGCTTGATCTGGTTTAGCATCTTAGTGGTTGCACTACTTGTTGCTTCTACTGTGGTGTGGTGGATACAAGAGCGTGAGCAAGTAACTAAAACCATCCCATTCGAACATAAAACAAGCGAGAAACAGCAAGCAACTGACTTGGTTAATACCGGTAAAGATACAAATTCACAAATCAATAACGCTGGTTCAAGTGGTACAGATAGTACTGTTACTGCCGTAACAAATATCTCACCTGAGGTTGTTAAAGTAGACGAGAAAAATGATTTAACAAATAAAAAAGCGCTTGATCAAGCATCTATATTATCTAAAAACACTAAAACTGGGCAGGCAAAAAGTAGTTTGACGACCGTTATTTTTAATTTTTCGGGTGATTGTTGGGTCAATATATCTGATGCTACTGGTGAACGTGTTGCTTGGGGTATAAAAAAAGCCGATTATATTATGAAAATATCGGGAGTCGCGCCGTTTAATATAACCTTGGGAAAACCAGAGTTAGTGACCATTAAATTTGCTGGCGAGGCGGTTGATATGTCTCAGTTTAGTGCCGGTAATATTGCTAAATTCACATTACCACTTAATCCATAACCTTTTATTTTGTAGGAGGGGATTTATCCCCGAAAAATGAACATGTTTAAAGAGTCTGCTGTTATTCGTCGTAAATCTAGTCAAATTATGGTCGGCAATGTTGCCGTTGGTGGCGATGCGCCTATCACTGTACAGTCAATGACTAATACCCTAACCACAGATGTTGCGGCAACGGTGGCACAAATTAAAGCACTGGCAGCGGTTGGTGCCGATATTGTCCGTGTTAGTGTGCCAACGATGGATGCTGCGGAAGCTTTTAAGCAAATCAAACAACAAACAAATATTCCTTTAGTTGCTGATATTCATTTTGATTATCGTATTGCCTTAAAAGTAGCGGAATATGGTGCTGATTGTTTGCGTATTAATCCGGGCAATATTGGTCGTGAAGACAGAGTTAGAGCTGTCGTTGCCTGCGCGCGTGATAAAAATATTCCTATTCGTATTGGTGTTAATGGTGGTTCGTTAGAAAAAGATATTCAAGAAAAATATACCGAACCAACACCAGCGGCATTACTGGAATCGGCAATGCGTCACGTTGATATTTTAGATAAACTTAATTTTGATCAATTTAAAGTGAGTGTTAAAGCTTCGGATGTGTTTTTAGCCGTAGGTGCATATCGTTTATTAGCAAAACAAATTAATAACCCACTTCATTTAGGTATTACCGAAGCGGGTGGTATGCGAGCTGGTTCAGTAAAATCGGCGATTGGTTTGGGGATGTTGCTGGCTGAAGGCATTGGCGATACGCTGAGAGTTTCATTGGCAGCCAACCCTGTGGAGGAAATTAAAGTAGGTTTCGATATATTAAAATCATTGAAATTGCGCAGTCGTGGTATCAATTTAATTGCTTGTCCAAGTTGTTCTCGGCAAGAATTTGATGTTATTGCCACGGTGAATGCTTTAGAGGAACGCCTAGAAGATTTACTTACTCCTATGGATGTTTCTATTATAGGCTGTATTGTTAATGGGCCAGGTGAGGCAATGGTTTCAGATCTTGGTTTAACCGGTAGTAGTAAAAAAAGCGGTTATTATCTTGATGGTCTTCGTCAAAAAGAGCGTTTTGACAACAACAATTTAGTCGATCAGCTTGAACAGCGCATTCGAGCGAAAGCGAAAATTATTGAGCAAGTGCTCACTAATAAGTTAAATGTGCAACAAGTTGATTAGCCGTCAATAGACCTTTAAGCAGAATGTGCCTATAATGCACGCTGCATTTTATATCAGTATGAGAGATATCACTAAGTGAGTAAAACAATTCAGGCAATTCGAGGTATGAATGATTGTCTACCAGCCGAGACTAAGGTTTGGCAAATGGTTGAGTCAGTATTGAAACGTGTTGCCAGCAATTATGGTTTTAGTGAAATTCGTATGCCTATTGTTGAGTCTACTGCTTTGTTTAAACGCTCTATTGGTGAAGTAACTGATATCGTTGAAAAAGAAATGTACACCTTTGCAGACAAAAATGGTGATAGTTTAACCCTACGTCCAGAAGGTACAGCGAGTTGTGTGCGCGCCGGCAACCAACATGGTTTATTGTACAATCAAGAGCAACGTCTGTGGTATATGGGGCCGATGTTCCGCCATGAGCGTCCGCAAAAAGGACGTTATCGCCAATTCCATCAATTTGGTATTGAAGCGTTTGGTTTTGCTAGTAGCGACATCGATGCTGAAATTATTATGCTCTCAGCAAGAATTTGGCGGGAACTTGGCATCGATGATGTGGTCACACTAGAGCTAAACTCGTTAGGATCAAACGAAGAACGCGCTACTTATCGTGATGCGTTAGTTGCGTATTTAATGCTTCATCAAGAAAAATTAGACGAAGATAGTAAGCGCCGTATGCTGTCTAATCCTTTAAGAGTGTTGGATAGTAAAAATCCAGAAGTACAGGCTATTTTAATCAATGCACCAAAATTATCGGATCACTTAGGTGAAGAGTCTCGTTTACATTTTGCCGATTTATGTCAACGTTTAGACGCTGCCGGCATAAAATATGTGTTAAATGATCGCTTAGTACGCGGTTTAGATTATTATAATCGCACTGTTTTTGAATGGGTTACTAGTAGTTTAGGTGCTCAAGGTACTATTTGTGCTGGTGGTCGTTACGATGGTTTAGTAGAACAGCTTGGCGGCAAAGCAACCCCCGCGTTTGGTTTTGCCTTAGGGATTGAGCGTTTAGTATTAATGTTAACTAGCTTAGAGAAAGCGCAAAATATTCGTCCGCAAGTCGATGTGTTTGTGGCTATGCTAGGTGATGGTGTTGATATTAAAGCAAATCAGTTAGCTGAATTATGGCGAGATCAAGTCAGTGATATTCGCATACAATGTCATTGCGGTGGTGGTAACTTCAAAAAGCAAATGAAACGTGCTGACAAATCAGGGGCAAACATTGCGATTATTTTAGGTGAAGACGAAATAAATGCGCAAACCGTAACGATTAAATATTTACGCGCAAAAAAAGAACAATTAAGCATGGCTGTTAATGAAGTGCCCGCTTTTTTAGAAACATTAATTTAGAACCAATTAAAATATAAATAGCATAAAGAATTAAAAGGGTTAAGTTGTGGAAATATATCAAACAGAAGAACAACAAGTAGAAGCAATCAAGAATTTTTGGGCTGAAAACGGTAACGCAATTATTGCCGGTTTAGTGATTGGTTTTGCCAGCTTTATTGGTTTTAATTATTACCAAGATCATCAATTAGCACAACAACAATTAACTGCTGATAATTATATGAGCAATCTTGAAGCAGGTGAAAAAAAACCTGAGCAATTTAATCAAGCAGGCGAAAAATTTATTGCCAAAAATGCTGGATCAAGCTATGCCTCATTAACGGCATTAGCGATGGCGAAAAATGTTGCAACACATAAAGATTGGACCCAAGCAGGAAAATATTTACAGACAGCAATAGATAAAGCGCCCAATGCTGCAATTAAAGCCATTGCTACTTTGCGTTTAGCTCGAGTGCAAATACAAAAGAAACAATATGATGACGCGTTGGCAAGTTTAACTAAAACTATGCCTGTAGCGTTTAAGGCTAGCATTGAAGAGAGCAAAGGCGATGTTTATTTATTGCAAGGTAAAAAAGATTTAGCCCGTAGCGCCTATCAAGCGGCTATTGATGCTGACGGTTTAAAAGTGAGCCCAGCATTGCAAATGAAAATAGATGATCTGGCGATTGCACTTGATTAAACGTTGTTTTTAATTAAGTTTTTATTTATCAACGTGGGACTAAATGTGAATTTTATTAATAAAAAAATATTGATCCTT
>CAZVPC010000011.1:0-27726 GCA_964629005.1 uncultured Pseudoalteromonadaceae bacterium
TGCGACGTGTTGGACAATGGGGATATTTTCATTATGGTAAAATTAAGGATAATTATTTTTAATTTACATGCCTATGCAGATGATTCAGGATTGATACAAGGTCGATGCTTGCCTCGACAAAAGGCATTAAAAGAGCTAAAAGTCGAGCCTCGCTGCGTTCGTGTCGACCTACAAAATAATAAATTTCTTAATTTTACGGTTTTCCTGAGTAAAGTGCATAGGCACGTTGTTTTTTAAATTTCAAAATATATAGGTAAAATAAAAAGGGTGCATAAAGCACCCTTTTATATTGATTAACAGCGAGTTATCAACTGTTAATGTTTGATTGTTTAGCTACGCGACGACGTAACCATAATAATGGCGAGGCTAAAAGTATTAACCAACCAAACGAACCACCATTAGATTTTTTGTTGATAATATCAACCGATGCTACTGCTATATCGCTATTACCATTTCCATCGTCAACGGTTAAATGAAACGAGATAACACCATTTTGCTTAGTGACTTTAGGCGCGACAAAGGTGATAGAAGATGCATTAGCACTAAAGCTAACCGGTGTACCACCTAGTTGTACCCAAGTATAAGATAAGCTATCGCCATTGG
This sequence comes from uncultured Pseudoalteromonadaceae bacterium, assembly GCA_964629005.1. Classification (GTDB taxonomy): domain Bacteria; phylum Pseudomonadota; class Gammaproteobacteria; order Enterobacterales; family Alteromonadaceae. The sequence goes on from CAZVPC010000011.1 coordinate 604, forward strand.
GATCAGAAGAAACAGAGCCATCAATAGTGAGCGTACTCTCTTCTGTCACAGAAGATGGTGCAGAAATTGCGGCAACTGGAGGCCCTTCAACTTCAACATCAGCAGAGCTAACAATTTCAACAGTAGCCAAATCATTAACGCTATTACTTAAAGCAACAGCTAAATTACCGCCTTTGTAGTTTTTAGCCACTTTAGCGGAGAAGTTAAATACTAAGGCATCATCTGGTACAGGTACAAGGGTATAACACATCACCAAACCTGATTCGATATCAGTGACTGAACCAATGTTATCAGCAGCGCTGCCTACATAAATATCAGCACGGCCACTTGTTCCTGTCGCATCTTCATAACCAACTGTCCCACCAAGTGCATCACCAAAATTATGGCTTACATTATCATAAGCAAACATAAAGTTACCGGTAGCGTTATCAAAAACCACTTCAAAATCCAAGACGTCATCAACAGCAGCATTTCCACCAAGTACATTAGCCCAATGGCGCATATCATCATATTCAACAAAACTATAACGAGAGGTTGATGCTACGGTCACGCCCGAAGTATCTGATTTAACAATAACATGATCTCGCCAGAACGGAGCAACCAAGTTATTAGGTGCTGCGCTATCAGGTAATGCTTGGTTTACCCAAGGTTCATCGCCTTGAGCACCAGTGAAGTAAATAAAACCATCATCAGTAACATTTAAGGAATTATATTGAATGCCCATAAAGTTGGCTTTAAGACCATAAGCCGCTGTTTGAGTATCCCCGTCCATAGCACCCGGTAAAATACCAAAGCCAGCTAAATCAAGGTAACCCCCACCTTGACCAAAGTTAGGTAAAGCACAACTGGCATCATCAAAGTTAGTGACCATGTCATAACTTGGTGAAGCACCCAACAAAGACGGACGTTTAACCACCCAAGTAATGGTATTGTCGACCACTGAAGCATCACCTGTCACAGAAGCAGTATCTAAATTCATGCCCGTAGGAATAGTAGCAACCACCGTATAAGTCCGATCATTCGGCATAAAGTTAGCTAAAACAGTGACCGAATAATTAACAGCGTCATCAGTAAATAAACGACTGGTAATGTCATTACTAATAGAAACATCATCTGAGCCACGCATTAAATCTACGGAAATCAAACCAAGATTACCTGCCGTATCAGCACTGGCACCAATATCAAGCGCACCATAATAAACATCACCCGGTGCGGCGTCAGTTAAGTTCCAATTAACACTAAGATCAAACGGTGTTAATGCTGCAATAGCACTGTCGGCTGTGACACTTAAGTTATCATTAAGCTCGCTATCAACCACGGCGGTTGCTAGCGTAAAGGCATCTTCGGCGCCATCTGCTGAAGCCGCCCAGTTTTGCACAAGCACCCAATAATTACCTGCCTCAGGCATTTGTAAGTCAACTTTTTCTAACGCTGTCCCTGTGGCGCTATTGGCAATTTCTTCCTCTTTTTGCGGAATACCATCGCCGTTGGTGTCAATACCGACAAACATGTCTAAGTCAGGTGAAGCAGAGGTGATAACTTCAGCGACAAAACGTTTTGCATCAGCGGGCACTGTTACCATAGTCACACTGACACCATCGGCTAAATCATCATAAGCAGAACTATTATCACTATCTTGCGCTAATGTTGCATTAGTTTTGGTTGCTTTAGTTAAACCATAAGAACGTGCGGTAAATTCAGTGATTTCAATTGCCATCATATTTTTAAACATGAAACTATCGTTATTACGATGAGCATTGAAAGACATTGAATCAGGAATATTACCATTAGAAGCTTTCACTGAAACAGGAAGCATAACCGTAGGATAATCCGCAGAAGTTAACACCACATGACCAAACGACCATGCATTACTTTGCGCACCAATAGCATCCACATTAATGGTGATTTCTTGGCTTTCACCTGCCGCTAAATCAAAGGTTGCTGGCGAAACGTCAATAATTAAGCCATCAGAAATAATATGGCTTGAGGCCGTCCAACTACCTGCTTCAGTAGCCGTTACAGTCCGAGTCCAACTACATAAACCAACACAGTTGGCATCAGAAATAGACGGTATGTTCAAATCACGTGGCGAACCACCCGTAGCCGGATTAGCCGCAATATAGTTAGCCGCTGTTTCATTCATGATCAAGCCAGTTTTATCGGCAATATCAACTTGAATACGACCAGCACCCATATCGAAAAAATCGGCTGGCGTGGTAGCATCTTCTTTAGTTACCGCATCGGTTGCGGTTAGCATTAAAGCAGAACGAATATTATCTGGCGTCCACGTTGGGTGTGCAGATTTCAATACTGCACCAGCACCTGCCACATGAGGGCTAGACATTGACGTACCTTGTAAAAAGGCAAAATCAGCCGGCGCTGGCGTAGTAACATCACGACCAAAATTTTGATCGGCATAAGCCGCATAAATAGAAACCCCTGGTGCAGTAACCGAAGGCGTCATGATATCGGCAACATCACTGTTTGGACCCCGTGATGAAAAACTAGCCGTAACGTCCGCTTGACCATATTTAAGTTCACCCGTCGCTGCGGTGATGGTTGCACCATGATCTGTTCCACTGGCCAACCAAGCACGTAACATGTTGCCATTTTCGGCATTAATATGAATACCGGGCACCACATATACATCGTTAGCAATACTAGTTGCGCCGCCGTCAATATTAGCAAGCACATAACCGCCTGCACCACCATCACGTACATTAATGGCTTTTTGTACCCGAGCAATAGCGCCACGATCACAAACCACAATTTGTCCGTTGAAGGTATCGGCTGGGAACGCTTGTAAACATTGCGCAGGATCGCCGTCGGGATCATTTGGATTAGCAAAATCACCAGCCCAAACGATAGGGGCAGTAATCTCACCTGAAGCACTGTTACCAGGTATAGCCGCTAACGCAGTATCACCACCGGTAAAAGTACCAATTTCTTTTTCAAACGCGACTTCGCGACCATGTGTTGCTGCTGCAACAGCAGTATACCAAGGCGCACTTTTTTCAGTAGTGTTGGCGTCAGGGCCGCTGTTACCTGCAGAAACGGCGGCAAAAATGCCCGCTTCTTGAGCTGATAAGAAGGCCATTTCAGTAGCACTACTCCATGGATCGCCACCACCACTAATAGAATAGTTAATAACGTCAACGCCATCAGCAACGGCATCATCCAAGGCTGCAACAATAGCAGCTCCAGGGCAACCACTGTAAGTGTCGCCAGTATCACCAGGGCTACAAATTTGATAAGCCACGATATTGGCATGAGGTGCTACCCCCGAAATTTGTGGAAAAATGAAGCCAGTAGTATTAACACCATCGCCCTCTAATTTACCCGTTTCAGCATCAACTAAAGGTACATCATGTAAAATGTTACCGCCAGCGGTACTGGCCGTATGAGAACCATGACCATTATAATCTTCACCTGTTGCCGGTGGAGGAGTATCACCAAATACGGCAGTATCTTGATAATCATCGGTTACCGCCGCATAGTGACGAATACCAATTAATTTGTCATTACACTTGTCAGCATAATCACCAGCACAATCACCAACGTAAACACCGGCACCCCAAGGGTTAGTATGATCGTAACCATCGGCACCAACATCAGCAAACGAGGCATGATCAGAATTGATCCCCGTATCAACCATACCAATAATAACACCTTCACCCATGTTGGTGGCGCTTTGACCTTCGCCTACCCAAGTTCTGGTTGCTCCTATTAAAATCGGTCCAGTATCGGTTTCAATGTGCTCAACACGTTCACGTTCAATAAAAGCAACATCAGAAAATGCTGATAAACTTGCGGCCTGTGCTTGGGTTAAACGCACCGCCATACCATTGAAAGCATTTTTATATTGGTAAACAACCTTTAATTGGTCGCCCAATTTAGCACTTGCCTTCGATAAAAAAGATTGTTGTTTGCTGGCTAAAAAGTTGCCATAGGCAACGGCATCAGCAGATTTAAGATCTAAACGTAATTCTTTACGAATTTCGAGTGATGATTTTTTGCTATTAACTAACGACTTGTATAATGCTTTTTTAGCAATTTGCGGATTAGTTGCGGCTAATCCTTGAATGCTACCATCGTAAGTCGCTATTGGTTGATTTTTTAGACGAACAATATAGGTATATTGTTTATTGCCTAAATTTTTTTCCAGCACAAATTTTTTGTTGTTATGTCTATAACTGGTTTGGCCTTTATTGATAGATATTGCCTTAACAGCTTGTATAGTGTCTGCAGCATAAACTGCATTACTCATATCAGCTGAGGCTTGTAGCGTAGCTACTGACATCAGTGCCGTAGAGACGGCGACTGCCACTTTGTTTTTCACGAGTTACCTCCAATGTCCGCACTCACTGCAATGCGGTTCTGTTTTTATTTTCTTCAGCATTATTAGATTGAAAATCCTGTCAAACTTTCCATCAATGCCTAGTTTTTATAGTTGTTAAATAGGTTTTTCGCTAATGTATTTACACATTAATTTGAGAATGACCATTCACAGCATGTTATGTTTTACCACAGATGTAAAATTAATGTAAATCATATCGAGAAAAAATGTGAAATTAATGTAAATGCCAGGGTGTAAATTAAACTATGCAGTCAGTGGTGAGATAGTTTGACAAGCGTGCGCAAAATACAGAGTCGTTTAACTCTGTATGTTAAGTAAAGTTCAGACCACAATAGATTAATGCTGAATAAAGTGGGCTAATTGCTTAGGATCAAAGTGGTAATGAGTTTGGCAATAATCACAAGTCATGGTGATCTGACCTTGTTCCGCTAAAATAGCTTTTATTTCACTCGCCGCAAGTTGAGCGATAGCATTTAAACATTTTTTTTCAGAACAGCCACACACATAGCTAATGACTTGTGGTGTGAATAAACGAACTTCTTCTTGATGGTATAAACGGTATAATAATTCTTTGGCAGGCAAGGTGAAAATTTCGTCACGTTTAATGGTATTGGTTAATTGACAAAGGTGTTCGAAATCTTGTTGTTGCTGAATTTTGTCATCACTGTCTGGCAATAATTGCAGCAAACTGCCCGCTGCTAATTTTTTTTCCACATCAACAAACAACCAAATTTTGGTGGCTATTTGCTCTGAAACCGCAAAATAATGGCTTAAACAATCAGCCAACGTATCATTTTCTAAAGCAACTATTCCTTGATACGCTTCACCTTGTTTAGGTCGTATAGTGATCACCATAGTACCGCTACCAATAAGTGCTTTTAATCCTCGCTCTTTTAGCTGACTAAAATCAGTAATATGGGTTGAATGATTTAGTTTTGCAATGCCGCGCACTTGCTGGCTATTGTTATCTTCGTTTTGATGGTCACAGATCATATTGCCATTAATTACCATGTAAGCTAGTGGTCCATCACCTTGTAATTGAATAGAAATTTCACTTTCAACTTTTAGCGTTGCCGTTAACAAGCAAGTTACCACGAGTAATTCACCCAATAATTGACTAACACCTTGAGGATAATTATGGTTGGCGATCATTGCTTGATAACACTGTTGCAATTGCACCAATTCGCCGCGAGCATGTTTACCGGCAAATAAATAGCGGTTTAGTTGCTCAAATTCAGCGGTTGCATTTTGACTAATAACTTTATTTTGCATAATGTTAAGCTCGCTCTTTAAATTGTCGGATCAATCGACGCTGTTTCTTGTCGGGTTTTTTATTACTTGCCGGGCTCAATAAAATACCTTGTTGGCGAGCAAGTGCGTTTTTCTCGCGAATGGCTATACTAGCATTGCTTTCTTGATATAAGGTTTGCGCAAAACTAGCATCACGCCGTTTTTCTGCTAGCGCAATAACCCTGACTTCTTTTTCGTCAAAGCCTTGTCGAATTTTAATCGTATCGCCAACAACAACGGCTTTACCTGCTTTTGTCCGTTGACCATTATAAAATACTTTACCGCCATCGATCATTTGTTTCGCAATAGCGCGGGTTTTATAAAAACGTGCTGCCCAGAGCCATTTATCAAGACGAGTGCTACTATTTTCAACATGAGTCATTTTTTTATCTTCTTGAATATACTCGCTCTACTGAAAATGCGAGTTTCAGCTGGAACGGGGATGAATACTTAAAACGAGCGCAAAATAACATACGGAAAATTAATTTGCTATAAAGATCACGATTCTAAGAGGGTGTTAAAGTAATTGTTAAAAAATTATAGTAAAAATGTTAGCTGATTGCTTGTTGCTTTAGTGCGGGTCAAGTATTATCGGGTACTTTCATCAACTAAAATATACTCGCTTTATTTGCCGTAACTGCGTTACCTTGCGGGTATAGATATAAAATTATAATAAAATGCCGTTGTCTGATCTCTTAACATTGTTCACTGAAGTCTTTGCTAAACTTCCACAAAAAAAAATTGCGCAAGCCATTAGTTTGTTATTACTTGGCTATATTGCTTATTTGTGCGCGCAAATTACTTGGTTGTTGGTGCCACAACAATTTTCCGCTAAAAGCATAAAATATCAAAGCAACATCAAAAACAAAACTCCTGTTTCGAACACTCAGATTGATCTATCGAGCCTACAAGCGTTAAATTTGTTCGGTTTTTATAAAACCAAAGCGGATGAAAAAAGCACGACCGTGGTAATAAAAAATGCGCCCGAAACACGATTGAATTTAACATTAACCGGCGTGGTAGCGAGTAACAATATAAACATTGGTGCTGCTATTATCGAAAATGCAGGTACGCAGACAACGTATGGTTTAGGTGAAAATATCACGGGTACACGAGCCACCTTAGAGCGGGTTATGAGCGATCGGGTATTAATTAAACAAGCAGGTCGTTTAGAAACATTAATGTTAGATGGTATTAACTATCAAAAAGTATCAGTAACAGCAGAGGCCGCTGGCACTAATTCCTTGAAACGATCGTCGGCTAAACAAAAAATTGACCAACGAAAAAATGCGTTTTTAAATAAAAAAATGCGGCAACTTAAAAAAGATTTATCAAAAGATCCTAGCAAAATTACTGATTATTTGAAAATTTCACCAAAAAGAAATGCAGGAAAAATTGTCGGTTATCGTTTGATGCCAGGTAAAGAGAGAAAATTTTTTCAAGCCGCCGGACTAAAATTTGGCGATGTCGCAATACAAATGAATGGTTTTGATTTATCAAAGCCAGCACAAGCCGCACAAGCATTAAAAGCATTACGGGAGGATACTGAAATATCGTTAACGGTTGATCGTCAAGGTGAAATCACAGAAATACTTTTTAGTATCAATAAATAATAATGAAAACCTATTTTAAGCAGAGCCAACCGACACAGGCAACAAATATGCAAGTTAGAATAATGTCAACGAAAAGTATCCAAGCAAAAGTTATCAGCCGATCCTTTCGCGCCATGCTAAAACGTATTTTAGTTACGTTAACCGTTGCCATACCATTAACCTTAATGTTAACGAGTATTGATGTTGGTGCAACACAATATTCCCCCAATTTTAAAGGTACCGATATCACTGAGTTTATTACCATCGTAGGTAAAAACTTGAAAAAAACTATTATTGTAGACCCTAATGTCCGAGGTAAAGTCAATGTTCGCAGCTATGATTTATTAACCGAAAAGCAGTACTATCAATTTTTCCTCAATGTTTTAGAAGTTTATGGCTATGCCGCAGTTAAAATGGATAACAATATTATTAAAGTTATTCGTAATAAGGATGCAAAAACCTCATCAATTCCTGTCGTTGGTAATGAAAATCCCGGTGTTGGTGATGAAATGGTTACCCGTGTGGTTGAAGTTAAAAATGTTACTGTACGTGAATTAACGCCGTTATTGCGCCAACTTTCCGATCAAGCGGGTGGAGGTAATGTGGTTAATTACGATCCTGCCAATGTTATTATGCTTACGGGTACCGCAGCCGTAGTAAATCGTTTGGTTAAAATAATAGAACGTGTTGATAAAGCCGGTGATCACGATGTACAAATTTTACGACTAAAATATGCCACTGCCTCAGAAATGGTGCGCATTGTTGAAGCAATGAATAAATCGTCAAGCGGTAAAGCGGGCACACCAACCTTTTTGATCCCCAAAATTGTTGCTGACGAACGTACTAACAGTGTGATTGTTAGCGGTGAATCGCAAGCGCGAAAGCGCGTAGTTTCTTTAATAAAACGTTTAGATAAAGAATTAGAAAATAACGGTAATACCCGTGTTTTTTATCTAAAATATTCCAAAGCAGCCGATCTGGTAAAAGTACTACAAGGTGTTAGCCAAACCTTAGCGGCAGAGAGCGGTAAAAATAAATCGAATCGACGTGGAAATAATAAAAAAAATGTCAGCATTGAAGCGCATGAAGCCACTAACGCCTTGGTGATCACCGCCCAACCGGAAACATTACGTTCACTTGAAGCGGTGATCCGCCAACTCGATGTGCGTCGCGCCCAAGTTTTAGTTGAAGCGATTATTGTCGAGGTTTTTGAAACTAATGGGGTTAATTTAGGCGTACAATGGTTAAACAAAAATGGCAGTTTCACACAATTTAATAACGGTCCCGCATCAATGAGTAGTGTTGCCGCCGGCGCACTTGCGGCAAGAACAATCGACGGCGCACCCGGTAGCAAAGTTACCGACGTTAATGGCAATGTGACAGTTAACCCAGCGGGCAATGAAATTTTAGGCGATTATTCACTACTAGCCACAGCTTTAGGCTCAGTGAATGGCATGATGATTGGTATTATGAAAAATGATTGGGGTGCTATTGTCCAAGCCGTGACTAACGATACTAATTCTAATATATTAGCAACGCCAAGTATTACCACCTTAGATAACCAAGAAGCTTCCTTTTTGGTCGGCTCTGAAGTGCCTATCATCACTGGCTCCGCCACCGGTAGTACTAATACCAACCCTTTTCAAACCGTTGATCGCCAAGAAGTAGGCATAAAGTTAAAAGTGACTCCACAAATTAATGACGGTTCAGCAGTTCAGTTAACCATTGAACAAGAAGTTTCTTCAGTGAGTGGGGCAACAGGGGTCGATATTTCTATCAACAAACGTGAAATAAAAACCACGGTGATGGCTGATGATGGTGCCACGGTAATATTAGGCGGTTTAATCGATGAAGATGTACAAGAAAGCGTGCAAAAAGTGCCTCTTTTAGGTGATATACCACTTATTGGACATTTATTTAGATCCACCAGTAATACTTCGCGTAAACGTAATTTAATGGTGTTTTTACGACCCACAATTCTTCGTGACGGTAAAGCAATGAACGCCTTAAGTGCTAGAAAATATGACTTTATCCGCAAAGATGAACAACGTAAAAAAGCCATGGGGTTATCTTTAATGAGTAACGATAAAATGCCATTGCTCCCTAGTTGGAATAGTAAATTAATGTTACCGCCAAGTTTTGATGACTATAAAAAGAAGGTCAAAACACCAAAAAAAAATAAACACGAAGATGACATTAAGCCACCAAGGCAAGACCAACAGCAATGAGTGAAATAAAATCGAATCCGATTAAAAATCAACCATTAACACTTGATACTTCGTTGATAACTGAAGAAAACTTGGCTTATCAAACAGATGATTGGGTCGATGCGTTTGTATTTCCCTTCGGTTTTGCCAAGCGCCATAGTGTTTTGATCAACCAAGAAAACAACAATATAAACAAGAACAAAAGCCATAGTCAGTCAAACAAACAATATACCTTACACTGTATAACCTCGGTCAGCACCGAAATAATTATAGAGGTTCGTCGAGTGCTAAAAGCACCTTTTATGGTTGAATTTCACAGTGCCGAAAAATTCGAACAATTACTGACCATTGCTTACCAACGGGACTCTTCTGAAGCAAAACAGTTAATGGAAGATATTGGCAATGAGGTGGATTTATATTCGCTCGCTGATGAAATTACTGAAACCGAAGATTTATTAGAAAATGAAGATGACGCGCCAATCATAAAATTGATCAACGCCATGCTTAGTGAAGCGATCAAAGAAAGTGCCTCCGACATTCATATTGAAACCTTTGAGAATATTTTAAAGATCCGTTTTCGCGTTGATGGTATTTTACGTGAAGTGTTAAAGCCACACCGAAAATTAGCCTCTTTATTAGTTTCACGCATTAAAGTAATGGCCAAATTAGACATCGCTGAAAAACGCATTCCGCAAGACGGGCGAATTTCCTTGCGAATTGGCGGACGGGCGGTTGACGTACGAGTTTCTACGATGCCCTCTAGCCATGGTGAACGGGTTGTGCTGCGTTTATTAGATAAAAATGCCGCCCGTTTAGATTTAAAAGATCTCGGTATGACCGAAATTAATCGTAATAAATTCGCCCAACTTATCAACAAACCCCATGGCATCATTTTAGTAACAGGGCCAACAGGATCAGGTAAAAGTACCACTTTGTATGCGGGTTTAACCCAAATTGACTGTCATGAACGTAATATTTTAACCGTTGAAGATCCCATTGAATTTGCTATTGAAGGCATTGGACAAACCCAAGTTAATACTAAAGTCGATATGACTTTTGCACGTGGTTTGCGCGCCATATTACGCCAAGATCCTGATGTGGTGATGGTTGGTGAAATTCGCGATTTAGAAACTGCCCAGATTGCCGTACAAGCCAGTTTAACCGGACATTTAGTGTTATCAACCTTGCACACTAATACCGCAGCGGGTGCGATCACCCGTATGGAAGATATGGGTGTAGAAGCATTTTTACTGTCATCAAGTTTATTAGGTGTACTAGCACAACGCTTAGTAAGAACACTCTGCCCACATTGCCGAGAACCTCATTTACCCAGTAATGAGGAAGCAAAATTATTAGCGTTAAGTGCAACTAGTGAGCAAAAAATATATCGCTCCAAGGGGTGTGATAAATGCAACTTCAAAGGTTATAAAGGCCGAACTGGTATTCACGAACTGATCACCGTAGATGAAAAAATACGCGAATTTATTCATAATGGTAAAGGCGAACAAGCGATTGAAAAGTATCTTAGAAAAAACACTACCAGCATTCGTCGCGATGGTTTTGGCAAAGTGCTTGCGGGCGTGACGACACTCGAAGAAGTTTTACGAGTAACTCGTGAGGATTAATAATGCCAGCATTTGACTACCAAGCCGTTGACAGCCGAGGAAAAACAAAAAAAGGCGTTATCGAAGGTGATACACCACGACAAGTCAGAGGCTTGTTGCGTGAACAAGGTTTAATGCCGATTGAGGTAAACCCATGTTTAAGTAAAAATGATAAAACGTCTTCCGGTAAAAACCACGCAAGTAAACGAAAAAAAGTTTCTGCAATAGAGTTGGCTTTGATCACTCGTCAATTAGCAACCTTAGTTGAATCAGGTTTACCGTTAGAAGAATCGTTAATCGCGGTGGCCGAGCAATGTGAACAAAACAGTTTAAAAAGCATGATCATGGCGGTACGCTCTAAAGTAACCGAAGGTTATGGTTTAGCCGAAAGCATGGCTGAATATCCTAATATTTTTAATCATCTGTATCGAGCCATGGTAGCCGCAGGAGAAAAATCAGGTCATCTTGACAATGTATTGAATCGCTTAGCCGATTATACGGAACAACGTCAACAAATGCGTTCACAAATCGTGCAAGCCATGGTTTATCCTATTATTATGACTATTGTCGCGGTTGGCGTTATCGCCATCTTACTCACTATGGTGGTGCCTAAAATTGTCGCACAATTTGACCACATGGGGGCAAATTTACCCGCAACAACACAGTTTCTTATTGCCAGCAGCGATTTTTTACGCGCTTACGGACTTGTGATTGTTTTATTTATAGTCTTAGTGATGTTTATTTTTGGTCAATTAATGAAGAAACCTGCATTTAAATTAGCTTATCATCAAAAGATAGTATTTTTACCTGCCATCGGCAAGGTCGCGAGGGGATTAAATACCGCTCGTTTTGCGCGAACTTTAAGTATTTTAGCCGCCAGTGCAGTACCGTTATTAGAAAGTATGCGCATAGCGGGTGAAGTGTTAGACAATTTATACATCAAGCAACGAGTGAAAGAAGCCACCGATAAAGTACGCGAAGGCACTAGTTTACGAGTTTCATTAGAGCAAACTAAATTATTTCCACCGATGATGTTGCATATGATCGCCAGTGGTGAAAAAAGTGGTCAACTTGAACACATGTTAGGTCGTGCTGCTGACAATCAAGATCGCGAATTTGAAGCCCTAATGAATATTTCAATCAAAGCGTTTGAACCCGCGTTAATGGTCAGTATGGCTGGTGTGGTTTTATTTATCGTGATGGCTATTTTACAGCCAATTCTTCAATTAAATACCTTAGTAGGAGGTTAATACATGAAAATCCAAATCAAGAGTAAACAAACCGGTTTTACCTTATTAGAAGTCATGGTTGTTATTGTTATCTTAGGCATTTTAGCCAGTATGGTGGTGCCTAACTTATTAGGCAGCCAAGAAAAAGCCAATGTTCAAAAAGCGGTTTCAGATATTAACGCACTGGAGACCTCGTTAACCATGTATAAAATGGATAACTATAAATATCCAACCACTGAACAAGGACTAGATGCTTTGGTCACTCAAACTGATATAGAACCCTTGCCACGTCGTTTCCAAGAAGATGGTTATATTCGCCGTTTACCTCAAGACCCATGGGGAAGTGACTATCAATTACTGAACCCCGGAGAGCATGGCAAAATTGATGTTTATTCTATGGGACCCGATGGTGAAGCTGGCACAGAAGACGATATTGGTAATTGGAATTTAGGTGATTACCAATAAATTCAACCTGATTAAATCCCCTTTACGATGTTATTAACGACTCGCCAAAAAACGTTAGGATTCACTTTAATTGAAATAATGATGGTGGTACTTGTCGTGGGTATTATGGCATCTTTAGTACAATTTAATTTTAACACTAATCGCCCAGAAGATCGTTTAAAAAATGCCAGCGCTCGCTTTGCCGGCGTTTTTGATTTGGCCGCAGAATACGCACTACTTAACAATATTGAAATTGGCTTGATTGTAACTAAAAACAGTTATCAGTTTTTGGGCTACGATGGTGTTCGTTGGTCAGATATTCCGGATCAAAATGCTTTCATGTTGTATGAACTACCCGAAGGCATTGAAATGACTTTGGCACTCGACGACTTACCCATAGAGGAGCCGTTATTATTCAACGCTAGTGCATTTACTGAACAACAAGAAAAAGATAGCGAATTAAATGTTGATGAAGAAACAACGCCTCAGAAAAAACGCATCCCACAAGTCTATTTACTGTCTGGCGGCGACATCTCTGCCTTTAGCTTAACCTTTCACTTGCCCGAACAACTTGCTATTGAATTGGATTTAAAACAAGCACTCGCTTATCGGGTTACTGGTTTATACAGCACGCCCTTAACGATTGAGGGACCGACCCTTGAACCGTAAAGTAAGCATTTTCAACCTAGGTTTTACACTTATCGAAGTGATGTTAGCCATGGCAGTTTTTGCTATTGCGGGAACGGCATTGCTTGGCAGTGCGGAAACAAATTTAAGCACGTTGAGCAAACTAGAGCAAAATATTATTGCTTCTTGGGTAGTTTCTAATCAACTCGTTGAGGCCTCTTTAGACCAATCATGGCCACCAAAAAACAACAAACAAGGTAAAGTGGAAATGGCCGGCAAAGAGTGGTATTGGCAACAAGAAGTGATCAAAACCACCGATAAAAATATGCGCGCTATTGTGATGAAAGTTCGAATTAATGAAAAAGATGAAAGCGCAGCGGTACAAATGGTTACTTATGTTTCAAAGAGCAAACCCTAATGAAACGTCGCATAAACGGTTTCACCTTACTCGAAGTACTTATTTCTATTGCCATATTCACTTTGATCAGTCTAGCCAGTTTCACTATTTTTAATACGGTGTTAGACAGTGAAAAAAACTCACAACAACACATTAAGCGTTTAAATGAAATTCAACGTGCCTTTTTGATCATGGAGCGTGACTTTTTACAGATCGCCCGTCGTACCATTAGAATTGATGGTGAAAAACCGCTTGCAGGTTTTATTCATACCGAGCAACAAAGTTTTAGCACAAGTTCTAACTCCTTAGCTTTTGTACGTGCTGGCTGGCGCAATCCCGGTTTGATCATGCCGCGCAGTGATATGCAATCGGTGGCTTATCGACTTAATGACAACACCTTAGAGCGCCTGCATTTTAATTTTGTTGATGCGGTTGTCGCTCAGCAGCCGAAAATAAGACCCTTGCTCAGCCAAGTAAAAAGCCTTGCCTTTGAATTTTATGATGGTCAGAAATGGGTCAGTAAATTACCTGAGAAGACTATCCCTTTAGCCATTGCGATCATATTAGAGCTTGACGATTATGGTACTATTCGACGTCAATTTTTAGTGGCGGGTGAACCATTATAAAATTCAAAGAAAAAGGTGAGGTAATGCGCAAACAACATGGTGTTGCTTTGATCACCGTGATGCTCATCGTTGCATTAACAGCAATTTTAGCAACGCAAATGAATAGCCGCTTGCTATTACAAATGCAACGAACCACTAATATTGCACTTAATCAGCAGGCTTATTGGTATGCAATGGGCGCAGAAGCCTTTGCGAAAAGAGCGTTGTTAGATATTTTTAAAAAAGAGCCCGATAGCACCAATTTGGCCCAACCTTGGGCGCAAGGCAAAACAACTTATCCAGTAGATGATGGCTCTATTACCGGTGAAATTATTGATTTACAAGCCTGTTTAAATTTAAATGCCTTACGCGCCGAAACAAGAAAAAAGAAAAAAACACCAAGAAAATCACCACCATCGACAAAAAATGTGCAGCTACCGGCAAAAAAAGCATTAATTGAATTATTAATTGCACTAAATATTGAAGGAGTGAGCCAGTTTGAAGCCGAATATATGGCGGATGCGCTAACTGACTGGCTCGACGATGACAGTGCCCTAGTGAGTGCTGGTGGCGCAGAAGATAATGATTATGCCGCAAAAGAATTTGCCTATTTACCCGCCAATAATTATCTAGCGAGTGTTAATGAACTAAGAATAGTGGAAAATTTTACGGTTCCCGCTATTGAAGCTTTGAAAGATTACGTTTGTGTGCTCCCCAATTCAGCCCTATTTAAAATAAATATCAACACCATTCCTGTCGATCATGCCTTACTTTTACAGGCATTACTTGGTATTTCATTGTCAGATGCGCAGCAAGTATTAGCCGCTCGTAAAGAAAAAGGCTTTAAAACCGTTGACGATTTTTTTAACTCGCCAGAATTAAGAAAAACTAAGATAGCTGCGGATATAAAACAAAGCTTTGTAGTTGATAGTGAATACTTTAAACTTAAAACAACCGCAAGCTTTAATGGCAGCTTTTTTTCCTTAAACTCAGTGATGAAAATTGAAAATAATAAAACAATTACTGTGCTCAGCCGTACGATAGGTCAATAATAATGGATCAGCAATAATGACAGAAACTTTATATATACGCTTGGGTAGTCAAGCGCAAGACATTATCCATTGGTTAATTTGGTCAGCACAAAATCATGAGATCATTGCTAGTGGCGAACTTAAAGGAGCATGTGAATTAGATCAATTAACTATCAAAGCCCAAACTCGTCAAGTGGTAAGCTTTGTTCCTAGTTGTGATATTGCTCTTAAACAATTGAAAATACCTGGAAAATCACAACGAGCAATTCGGTTAGCAGCACCCTACATGCTTGAGGATGATCTTGCCCAAGATGTAGAACAGTTATTTTTTGCTTTTGCAAATTTGAAAGAAGATAGTCAAGGTCATAATTGTTTTGTTGCGGTAGTTGAGCGTATTCAACTAGAACATTGGCAAACATGGCTAAAAAATGTTGCGATTTCTTGTAAAGTGATGATCCCCGACATCTTGGCATTGCCAGAGCCAGAAACTAACTGGACATCAGTCACGCTGGCAGAGCAAATATTGATCCGCCAATCTGTTTGGCAAGGTTTAGTGGTAGACAGCGCTATTTGGCCAATATTAGAGCCGCGTTTAGTGACTGAAATATCGAAAAATGAAAAAAATGACGAGGATCAAGACCAAGCAGCACAAATAACAATTAACAGTTATTCAAACTTAACCGCAGAGCATATTGCTGTCCAGTCCATGCCAGAAGAACTACCATTAGCATTATTAGCGGAACATGCAGATCAGCAAAGTTTTAACCTTTTACAAGGTGAGTATCAGGTTAAACAAGCGCACTCAACACTTTTAATTAATTGGTTTTCAACAGCCATACTTGCTGGCGTGGCATTATTACTAAGTTTAGGAATTAAAGGCATACAACTTAGTCAAATCACCGCTCAGCAACATAGCGTGCAACAAGAAATAGTACATCTTTATAAAAAAACCTTTCCTAAAAGTAAACGCGTAAAAGTATCGACGGTTCGCTCTCAACTTAAACGAAAATTAGCCGAGTTTGGCGCAAACACTACTCAAGGAGGATTTTTACCCATGTTAATGAAAGTTCGCCCTGCTTTTGCTGCCGTGCCGCAATTAAAGCCAGAGTCTTTAAAATTTGACAGTAAACGCCAAGAATTTCGTATTCAAGCAACGGCAAGCGACTATCAGTATTTTGAAAAATTTAAAACTGAATTAAAAAAAGCTAAATTAACCGTTAACCAAGGAGCATTAAATAACCAAGGTGAACAAATATCTGGATCGTTTAGCATTAAGGGGCGAATATAATGGCTAGTTCACTAGACAATTATCGGCAGAAGTGGCAACAACTTAATGGCCGCGAGCAAAGCTTAGTAGTCGCAATGTCGTTGATCATCGTGATATTTTTATTTTATTCACTAATATGGCAACCCTTAAATAATAACCTAATAAAATCAACTAAAAAGCTTGAGCGTCAACAAAAATTGTTAACTTGGGTGCAAAATAAAACCAGCCAATATATTCAAGTACGAAGCTTAGGTAATCGCGCCTCAGGAAGTTTAACGGGTATTATCAATCGTACCTCACGACCTCAAAAAATCACCATAACCAGAATGCAGCCACAAGGTGATGATTTACAAGTGTGGGTAGAAGAAGTGCCCTTTGATAAGTTACTTTCTTGGCTTGAACAATTAGTAAATAAAGAAGGTTTGATCATCAAAGCTATTGATATTAGTAATACAGAGCAAGTTGGCATTGTCCGCGTACGCCGTTTACAGCTAGGGAAAAGTTAATGAAAAAATGGATATTACGTGGGCTACTGTTCTTTAGTAGTTATTTAGTGTTTGTGGTCGCTTCCATGCCGATTAACACAGTATTGGCCTTTGTCACATTGCCGAAAGGTTTAACTATTTCGGGTGTTTCGGGAACAATTTGGCAAACAAAAATAGCCCAAGTTAATACGGAAACAGTTACTGTTAACCGTGTTAATGCTCATTTAAAGTTGAGTTCTTTATTTTTACTCAATCCAACTATCGAGGTTAATTTTGGCGGTAGATTACTTGATGGCCCGCATGGAAACTTAACTGTGAGTGGGCTATTATCTAGACTAGAAATTAAACAAACTAAGCTCACCCTACCCGCTAATGACATTGCTCAACAATTAATATTACCCATCGATTTAACTGCCTTAGGATCCGTTACAATCAATCTTGATCATTATTTAATTGGTAAGCCGTTATGCAAAGAAATTCAGGGAAATATTGTTTGGTCAAAAGCGGCAATGACGGCATTTGAACAAACCGTTGAATTGGGAAGATTACAGGGAAAATTAAGCTGTAAAAAAGGTGCCGTGGTACTCAAAATTGATGATAAGAATAATTTAGGTTTATCTTTTTCCGCCTACCTGCGTGCTAAAAGCCAAGTGTCAGGTAATGGTTATTTAACACCCGGCTCTAAGTTTCCTCCTAAACTCAAAGAGTTATTACCCTTTATTGGTAAGGCAGATCGCCAAGGGCGTTATCGTTTACGTTTTTAAATGATTGATCATAATTGTTTTTTGTAGGAGGTGATTTATCCCCGAAAAATGCGCGCCTAAAGTCACGCCTACAATCACACCTACAATTTAGCCCTGATCCATAATATTGTTGCCCTATTCTTAATTTATTGATTATAATGATTTTTGTAGGAGGGGATTTATCCCCGAAAAATGCGCGACTAAAGTCACGCCTACAATCACACCTACAATTTAGCCCTGATCCATAATATTGTTACCCTATTCTTAATTTATTGATTATAATATTTTTTTTAGGAGGGGATCCATCCCCAAAAAATGCGCGGTTACAATTATGTATCGTATTATTCTTTTTTTAAGCTTATTGATCTTATCTCAGCCCAGCTTCGCCTTGGGTAAATTAGGTCATCAATTAGTTTGCCAGCTTGCTTTTGATCATCTATCAACAGCAAAACAGCAACGAGTAAATACCCTATTAGCGAATCTACCTAACAAAGATCGCACCTTAATAAATCACTATCTTTATCAAGCCCCTAACACCAATATAACCTTTGCCAAAAGTTGTATTTGGCCTGATGCTATCAAAAAAGATCCAAGTTTTGACAAATTTAAACCCTGGCATTATTTGAATGTAAGTCGAAAACAGGCTCATATTAAACAAACCTCCTGCAAAACAGCATGTATCACTCAAGGAATTAAATTCCATCAAAAGGCATTAAAAACGGAAGTAAATCCATGGAAAAAAGTACAAGCATTGATGTTTTTAGGTCACTGGCTTGGTGATATTCACCAACCCTTACACATTAGTTTTGCCGATGATTTAGGCGGCAATAAGGTTAAAATTAATTCTCCTGATAAAAAGTGTACCAATCTACATTGGTTATGGGATACGTGTTTATTAAGCAGAGAACATTTATCAACAACACAATGGCTAAAAAAATTAAATGCGCAGTGGCAAAAATCGCCGATCAGCACATGGCAAAATAGTCCCGTTTGGCAATGGGCTGATGAATCATTTCAGTTAGCACGTCAGCAAAAACTAGGCTATTGTCGACAAATTAAAGGGGAATGTGTTGTTAATAAAAATTCATCGCAGTTATACTCCGACAAATACCTCACTTATTTTTCACCTATCTTACAAACAAGAGTGGTACAAGCTGCGGCGCGATTATCGAAATTATTAGAACAATCGATTTAATTAAAAACGAGCAAGGGGCTGAATCTAGGCTGAAAATAATCTCGGTTGACAATAATATTTGCCAACCGAGCTAGAAGAATCACGTGATAATTGACTAACTTCATTGATGAAGTTACTTCGTATCACCCACCTTAGCCGGTTCTTCTGGTTTTTGAATAGATAACAACTCAATTTCAAATTGCAATACTGAATTACCAGGAATACGAGGTGGATTGCCCATCGCACCATAAGCAAGATCGGCAGGAATAGTGAATTTATACTTAGCACCAACCGACATCAATTGTACGCCCTCAGTCCAACCTTTAATCACTCGATTTAAAGGAAAAACGGCTGGTTGACCACGATCATAAGAACTATCAAAAGTATCACCATTTAAAAAGGTTCCTTTATAATGAACTTTTACCGTATCTGTTGCGACTGGTTTTTCACCATCAGCGGCCTTGAGCACTTCATACTGAATACCTGACTCAGTTACTTTTACACCGTCTTTTTTAGCATTTTCTTCGAGAAACTTTTTACCTTCAGCAAGGCTCGATGCTGCTTTTTTAGCTGCCGACTCTTGCATTTTAGCTTTCATGGTGGTGTCTAAACTGGTTAACAATTTTTGTACTTCGTCCTTTTTAAGCAACGATTTGCCCGCCAAGCTGTCTACAAAGCCCTTAACAATAAGATCTTTATCTAAGGTCAAACCCAATTTGTCATGTTCAGTAAGGTTTTGCTCCATATAACTACCGATAGAAGCACCTAGGCCATAGGCCTGTTTTTGAATTTCAGTTTCTAAAACAGGCGCTTTCGCTTGCTCTTTTTTTGCTTCTTGTTGACAACCAAAAACTGCCACTAAACTTAATGCAATAATAGTTGGTTTTAAAAATTTCATTTATTTCTCCAGTTAACGACACAATTGGAGACCCCTCCAATTAAAAAAAATCTTAGCTTACACTAAAAAACGTCTTATACTAACGGCAAATGTTAAAAGAAAAAAGTAAATAAATGTTGTTTTCTCTTAAAGATCCTCGACTAATAACACTATCCTTAACTTTTTTGTTATTGATCAGCGCTTGCCAGCCTAATTCTAATAAGCCCATTCAACGTTGGCAACAAGCGGTTGAAAGTGCTTATGCGGCTGATATTTCAAGAGATGCTCGCTACAGCGTGATTTCTTCTATACATCATGGCATTGATCTCTGGGATCTGAGTAATAACACCTTAAAATTTAACTGGGCGCAACAACAAAATAATGCAGATAACTTAGTCCTCTTAACAAAAATAGCCGACGATAACAGCTATGTACTCGCAGCCAATAGAACTGATTTTTCTTTGTGGAATATGAAAACAGGTAAATCTGAAGGCTTTTGGCGAGTACGAGAGTCTAACATCCGTGATATCGCTATTGCGAACCAAGGTAAATATTTATTAATAGGTAAGGCTAACGGCACGGTAGTACACATTACACTGGCATCGGGACGTCGATTGGAATTTCTAGGACATCACGAAAAAGTAAATTCTGTTGATATGTTACCGAATGGTCGTGTTGCCATTTCTGGCGGTAATGATTTTGTCGCCTATGTTTGGGATACAAAATCAGGCCAAGTTATTTATCGTTTTAATCACCCAACTCGGGTCGCTAAAGTTGCTTTAGATAGCAAAGGACGTTTTGCTTTTACTGCAGATAGTCGTAAATCTGCCAACATTTGGGATCTTAAAACCGGAAAATTAATCAGTACATTGAAATATAGCCAACGCCAAGAAATTTTTAGTTCCGTTAGATTTTCAGCTGATGGCAAACTATTATTAACAGGAGCCCCCTCACGCAAAGTAACCCTTTGGGATGTTGCCAGCGGAAAACGTTTAACAAACTGGTATGTAACCCCCAAAGAGGCAAATCGTCCAACCGGTTCAGTTGTATATAGCGTTGCTTTTGGCGATAATAGCGGTACCAATAAAACCGTTTATACGATCAGTTCATCAGGATATACCGAATTATGGCAAGTGCCGATTTAAAGCAAAAAAATGCTCAAAAAAATCAAGGGCTTAATGATCGTATCGACACCCTAGAAACGCGCAATGCTTTTCAAGATGACGTTATTGATCAATTAAATACCGAGCTTGCCAATCATCAAGAACAAATTGCCGATCTTAAATATCAACTTAAACTTATTTCTGCCCGGATCAAAGATATGCGTTCAAGCGAACAAAATGATAATGAGATAGAACCGCCACCACCACACTATTAACGATAAGAATCAGCTATTACTCTGGATTGAACATACCTATCACCTGCTCTTGTGGGCGAGTTTTTTGTTCTACATGGGCTTGCGGTTGACTCATTTGCTCGCCACAAGCAATACAAGTTACCTGCTCAACATTATTTTCTTTAGTCAACGCCATAGTATCCACAGCCTTACATTTTGGACAAACTGCCCCAGCAATAAATCGTTTTTTCACGCTATTATGATCTCTGTTTTACAATAAGTGCTAATTTTACCTTGAATATGCCCCTAGAGAAAAGCGACAATAGCCGCAATTATTATCGGTGCAAACCATACAGGGGCTATATCATTGATCATCGCCGACCAGCTAAGTTTAGATAGAGGCTTTAAAAACCTAATAAAATCATCGAGCTTCACTATAAACCCAGGTCATAAAGTCGGTTTAGTGGGCGCCAATGGTTGTGGTAAATCTTCGTTGTTCGCGGCTATTTTAGGAGATTTATCTGCCGATGGTGGCGATTTATCTTTACCCGCCAACTGGCAAATTGCCACCGTAAAGCAAGAAACGCCAGCACTCAGTAAAAGTGCCTTAGCTTATGTTATTGATGGTGATAAAGAGTTTCGCGAACTCGAACACGCATTAACGCTAGCAAGAGAGCAAGAAGATGGTCATCAAGAAGCGACAATTTTAACTAAAATAGAAACTATTCATGGTTACAGTCTAGCTGCTCGTGCGGGTGAATTGTTACATGGCCTTGGTTTTGTGCAAACGCAATTAAACAACGCGGTTAGTGACTTTTCTGGTGGCTGGCGCATGCGCTTAAACTTAGCTCAAGCATTGATCAGCCGAGCCGATTTATTATTATTGGACGAACCAACCAATCATTTAGATCTTGATGCCGTTATTTGGTTGCAGCGCTGGTTAAAGCGTTTTACCGGCACCTTAGTACTCATTTCACATGATCGTGATTTTTTAGACGATGTGATTAATGAAATACTACACATTGAACACCAACAAGCAAAACTCTATGCGGGTAATTATTCGGCTTTTGAACGCCAACGTGCAGAACAGCTAGCCCAGCACGCCGCACAATTGCAAAAACAACAAAAAGAAGTCGCACATTTAACCGCATTTGTTGACCGTTTTCGGGCAAAAGCCAGTAAAGCAAAGCAAGCGCAAAGTCGACTTAAACGCTTACAAAAATTACCGGAACTCGCACCAGCTCATGTTGATAGCCAATTTAGTTTTTCTTTTGCCAAACCAGATCACTTGCCTTATCCTTTGTTGTCGCTAACCGAGGCAAATTGCGGGTATCAAACCAATATTAAGATATTAAATAGCGTTAACATAACCCTCGTACCCGGTAGCCGCATTGGTCTATTAGGGCGTAATGGCGCTGGTAAATCAACCCTAATAAAATCACTTGAAGGTGAATTAGCTTTATTATCAGGGGAACGGTATTGTGCACAAGAGTTAAACGTCGGCTATTTTTCTCAGCATCAATTAGAACAACTGACTGCCAACGACACGGCACTAGATCATATTTTACAAGCAAAAAAATCGATGACTGATTTAAGCGCACGTAATTTTTTAGGCAGCTTTGGTTTTAGTGGTGATCAAGCCTTAGCCAAAATTGATACCATGTCGGGCGGTGAAAAAGCGCGCTTAGTATTAGCGTTAATAGTCCTTGAAAAACCACAATTATTGCTACTAGATGAACCAACCAACCATTTAGATCTAGAAATGCGGCAAGCATTAGTACTCGCGTTACAAGAATATGAGGGTGCATTGATCCTTATTGCCCACGATCGCTATTTATTAGAGTCTTGTGTGGATGAATTTTTTTTAGTGGCAAATGGTCAAGTTAGTAGTTTCGATGGCGACATTGATGACTACCAACAATGGTTAAATGATGATAAAAAACAATTGAGTCAGGCACAAAAAAAAGATAACAAAACCAGCCCCAATAGCGGGAAAAAAGAACAACGACGCGAACAGGCATTATTACGAAAACAAACCGCACCATTACGCAAACAAGCACAAAGATTTGAACAAAAAATTCATGCTTGGCAAATCGAGCTAACCGAAGTTGAAGCAACGTTAAGTGAGAGTTTAATTTATCAAGCCGAGCATAAAAAACGCTTAACTGAACTGTTAAAACAACAAGCGAGTTTAAAAAGTAATATTGGCGATGCTGAAATGCATTGGCTTGAAATTGAAGAACAAATTGAAGATATGAGTATAATACCAAGTTAGAATAAATTTAATTGTTATATACTGCTACACTTAGAGTAATAATAATTACTTGAGCGCATTTTGAATAATTAATTTGCGTTTAACCCCTTGTTTAAAGCTTTATCAATAACTTTTATTGAGGTGAACCATGAATAAATATATACGTACTGCACTTTTATTAATCGTTTCAACATTATCTTTTCAGATCTTCGCCGATGAATTTGACGATGCCATTTACCAGCTTAACCGTGGTGAATTTAAGGCGGCGATTAAATTATTTGAACCTTTAGTTAAGCAAGGTTATTCTCCTGCACAATATGAACTGGCGTTAATTTACTTAAATGGTGATGGGGTTCACAAAAGTGCTAAAAAAGCCTTTGAATTATTTACCCTAGCAGCAGATCAAAATTATCCTGATGCTCAATTTAACCTTGCAAATATGTATAGCGATGGTTTAGCCACTAAAAAAGATCTCAATAAAGCCTTTCAGTTAATGACCAAAGCCGCCAAAAAAGGCCTTCCCAGTGCACAATTTAATTTAGGGGTTATGTATTACCATGGCGAAGGCGTTAGACAAGATAATCTGCAGGCATCGCGATGGTATCAAAAAGCAGCAAATCAAAACTATGCGCTTGCTCAATTTAACTTAGCCTTGATGTATTTTGATGGTAAAGGTGTCGAAAAGAGTACGCAAATGTCGTATGTTTGGAACATTATTGCCGCGCGTAATGGTTATAATCGAGCGAGAAAAAGTCGAGATCTAGATGAGCATAAATTGACTAATCCCGAAATTCAAGTTGGCCGTGAAAAAGCAAGTAATATTCTTAATAAAATACTACGCCAAGCAAAATTAAAAGCCGAACTTGCTTATAAAAAAGCTTATTAGAATCGTGGTTGAACCGATGCATAATGGTTCTGTTTCATAATATTATTTTTTTGTTGCTAAATTATTGCTCATAAAAATCTTTTGTAGGAGGGGATTTAGCCCCGAAAACGCGTGGTTGAAACCACGCCTACAATTTATTATCAATCACAACAGTTAAGTCGAATAAGGAGACTGTGATGAATTTTTTCGAAATGTTAATGAATGACTCAATCGTATTTATTTCAATTATCGGCTTGCTGCTTTTGCTTGGTATTGGTGGCTTTTATATCTATTATTTTATCAGCCATATCAAAGCTGACGAAGCGCATAATCAGCATGATCATCCCAGTTAAGCAACTTTCAGCGACAGCACTAAACGGCGTGATAGAAAATTTTGTTTTACGTGAAGGCACTGATTATGGCGAAATTGAAATAAGCTTGAACAGCAAAATAGCGCAAGTTAAACAACAGCTTGCGCAAGGAAGTTTAGTATTAGTGTTTTCAGAACTACACCAAACCGTTAATATTATGACGAAAGAGCATTTTAATTGCCAATAAGGTCTATTGATCGATAAACGTTAAGACAAAACTCAAGGGCACAGCTTTACTAATGCTGGGTAATTTGGCTAGCGCTTGTAGTTTTTTAATCCCTTTCACTAAACCAAAAGTGCTGGCATTAATGATCAAAGGTTGAAAGCTACTAACAATAAGTTTGTTAGCGTTTAACCGCGCAACGAGTACCTCAACATTGACCTGTTGTTGCTGACCATGCAAGCTAATCAAGCCATTTACAGTCATGATCATGCTTTCACCCGCTTTGATTTGCTGTAATTTTTGCTGATCAAGTTGTGCCGAAAAATCAGCTTGCGGAAAAAGGTTAGTTTCAAATAAAAAAGTCTTCATCCGTTGATCTCGAATCGCAATTTGAGTCATCACACTGGCTAAATCAATAGTGACACGTACTTTAGCCTGTTTATCTAAACTGCCTTTAATTTGGGCAAAACGATGTACCTCAGCAATATCAGTTTTTTTTATGCTTATAAAGCTAATACGAGACTGTTGATCATCAAGTTGCCAAGCCGCCAAAGTTGGAAAAACAAACCCTAAGCTCAAAAATAGGGTAATTAAACGCATCATCATAAATGTTCCTTTTTTACTGTTAAAATATTAATCAAAGCTTCGCGTAGCACGATGTGCTTTAATAATTTGTTGCCAAGGCAATGCGGGTGAACCTAACGTCATAAAATCAGGGTTCATTAAACTCTGTCGACAATTATAGCTCAACGGTTGAAATTCACTATTTATAATACTACCGCCTGCTTGTTCAATAATGCAATGACTTGCCCCTGTATCCCATTCCCCTGTGGGCCCTATGCGTAAATAACAATCAGCACGGCCTTCGGCGACTAGACAATTTTTCAACGAGCAACTACCTAACGAAATATGCTCAAATTGGAACATCTCTTGATTGAGGTATTGTTCCATAAGAGAAAGTTTTTGGCGGCGACTAATCGCAAGGGTGATTTTTCTCGGCTCTTGATAGCTTGCCACATGAATTTGTCGACTTGATAATACTGTTTCTTTAAACGCTCCTAAGTTATTTTGCGCATAATAGCTGATGTTGTGATCTGGCGCATGGATCACACCAATACTTGGCCAACCCTTTTCAACTAAGGCAACATTAACAGCAAAATCACCGCTACCTAACATAAATTCGCCCGTGCCATCGATAGGATCTAATAACCAATATTTTTGCCAATGTTTACGCTGTTGGTAATTTAAACAACGCACTTCTTCAGAAATAATGGGAATATCTGGTGTTAAGGTTTTAAGCTCATCCATCAAAATATCATTGGCCGCTATATCTGCACTGGTTACCGGACTATTATCGGCCTTTAATTCCGCAGTATAATCACCTCGTTGGTAATACTTCATTACCTCAGCACCTGCTTTTTTAGCGCTGTCAATTGCAATTGCTAGCAACTGTTCATCGGTCATAATTTTTCGCTCTGTTTTGGGAGGTTATACCAATTAAAATAAATAATCGCTCATTCTAAGGTGGTCTAAATTATTTTTCTAAATAATTCTTTAGTAAAAAAATTGCTGCTACACTTCTAGCTTCATTAAAATCAGGCTGTTTTAGTAAGTCTTCATAATCATCTAATCGCCAATGTACAACTTCTAATGGTTCGGGTTCGTCGCCAACCAAATGCTGTTGATATAAATCTTGCGCTAAAAAAAGTGACATGTTGGCATTAAAAAAGGCGGGTGATGTTCTTAATTGTTGAATAAAAACCAATTTATTGGCACCAAAACCCACCTCTTCTTTTAATTCACGATTGGCCGCTTGTTCAGCACTTTCTCCCGGATCAATCAGCCCCTTCGGGAAACCTAGCTCATAAGTATGAGTACCCGCACAATATTCTCGTACTAAGATGATCGTTTGATGATCAAGCATAGGTAAAATCATTACCGCACCACGACCAGAGCCTAACATGCGTTCATATTCACGCTGTTGGCCATTATTAAAGGTTAAGTCAATTTGTTCAATCGCAAACAAGCGACTTTTAGCCACTTGCTTGCGCCCAGTAATAATGGGTAACTGGTTTTTATGGATCAGGTTTTTCTGGGTCATAGTTAGCCTATGTAAGACATATTGAAACTCGCATTTCGAGTTCACATCAGTATAATACCAATCTCACTAAATATGTGCTCATTTCTACTTGTTAAAATCACCAA
>CAZVPC010000012.1:0-1625 GCA_964629005.1 uncultured Pseudoalteromonadaceae bacterium
TCTAATTTTCATTGTGAAACCCTTTTCGATTATCAACTTTATTTCTGCACAAACACGGCATTAAAAAATTACTGACCTATTAACCTATTGACCTATTAACCTATTGACCTATTAACCTATTGACCTATAGAACTAACAATTTTGATTTGTTTGTCATCAGGAATTTCTTGGTAAGAAATAACCCGTAAACTGGGAATGGTATATTTAACAAATTTAGCCAACACGGTTCTTAAAATTCCAGACGTTAACAGTACTGGTGTTTCACCAGACAATTCCTGCTGTTGAGCACCATCAGTTAACGATTTTTGCAAACGTTCGGCCAACCCAGGTTCAATACCCGCGCCATCATCACCCGCCATCTGCATTGACTGATGCAACATTTGTTCCAGCTCAGGTGCCAAGGTTATGACAGGCACTTCCTGAGACGAACCCACTAGATCTTGAATAATAAATTTACGTAATGTTATTCGTACCGCCGCTGTTAATATTTCAGCATCCTGACTTTTTGGTCCATACTCAACCAAGGTTTGAATAATACTGCGCATATCTCGAACAGCAACACCTTCATTCATTAAGTTTTGCATTACTTTAACAATAGTACCCAAGGTCAAAGTGTCAGGAACTAACCCTTCCACCAATTTAGGGTAAGTTTTTTGCAAGATATCTAGTAAATTTTGCACTTCTTCATGGCCTAATAACTGTGCGGCATTATTCGTTAACACTTGACTTAAATGAGTAGCGAGCACCGTTGCTGCATCAACAACGGTATAACCTAGCGATTGAGCATGTTCACGCTGACTTTGATTAATCCATACCGCTTCAAGACCAAAAGCAGGATCTTTAGTCGCAATACCATCGAGTTTGCCAAAAACTTGACCCGGATTAATGGCTAATTCATGATCATGGCGAATTTCAGCCTCCCCCACAGTAACGCCCATTAAAGAGATCTGATAAGTATTAGGATCTAAATCTAAATTGTCACGAATATGTACCGCTGGCACTAAAAAGCCAAACTCTTGTGATAATTTTTTTCTCACCCCTTTAATACGACTTAACAACTCACCACCTTGGGCTTTATCCACTAGAGGTATTAACCGATAACCAACCTCAAGACCAATAACATCAACATGATTAACATCATCCCAACTTAATTCTTTTACCTCAGACTCTTGTTGTTGGCTTTGTACCGCTTGCTCTTCTTCCACTTCTTTTAAGGTAACTGCTTTACTCGCTTTATGTCGTTCAGCTAAAAATGTTCCGCCCGCAATAATCATCGAAAATAGTAAGAAAACAAAATGGGGCATACCGGGAATAATACCCATGACAAACATCACCCCTGCTGTTATGTATAATGATTTGGCTTTACCTAACTGACTACTTACCTGTTCACCCATGTCTTGAGCGGTGTTTTGCCGAGTTACCGCAATGGCGGTTGCTACCGACAATAGTAAACCAGGTATTTGAGCAACTAAACCATCACCAATGGTTAACAAGGTATAAATTTCGGCGGCATGACTAAAGGTTAAATCATGTTGCACCATACCGATGATCAAACCACCAATAATATTGATAAATAAAATGAGAATACCGGCAATCGCATCTCCTTTAACAAATTTACTGGCACC
>CAZVPC010000012.1:1725-8435 GCA_964629005.1 uncultured Pseudoalteromonadaceae bacterium
GCGATAAGTAAAACCGCAGGAAAAGAGCCGAAATCTAAAGGTTTCAAGGTATAAACGGTGATCAATAACACCACTAACGACAAAGCAATATTGAAAGAGAATAAGATATCAAGCAAAAATGCTGGCATGGGTAAAATCACCATACCAAGGGCAGCCATGACCAGAATAGGCGTGCCTAAACCAGAAAAATAGCTTAATTTATTTTTGTTAAATTGGGATAATACGGCAGTTAGTTGCATGCAAACTTCATGATTGTTTTTTGACACTTATCATGAAAAAGCAATAACCAGACCAGAAGCGAGGCTGACAAAATTGTTTGCTTAAAAATCACCCTGAATCAATATTGTCAGTATTTAAATTCATCTGGTATGGGTAATTTTTTTGCTAATGGTTTCGGTGTTTTAGCGCGACCTTTTTTGTGCTCTGACAACTGAAAAACAAATGCTAGCACTTGTGCAACCGCGGCAAAAAGTTCTTCTGGGATCTCTTGATCTACCTCAGCGGTATAATACAAAGAACGAGCAAGCGCTGCCGAAGAAATAATTTCAACTTGATGCTCTTTAGCTATTTTGCGAATATGAATCGCCATTTCATCAACACCTTTGGCAAGCATTTTCGGCGCACCACCTGCTTTTACATCATATTTTAATGCCACCGAATAATGCGTAGGATTGGTGATCACCACATCTGAATTTGGGACTTCTGCCATCATTTTTCGTTGTGATATTTCCATTTGCATTCGACGTACTCGGCCTTTTATTTCTGGATTACCCTCAGTATTTTTTGATTCATCTTTAACTTCTTGTTTAGTCATTTTTAACTGTTTGGTGTGATTCCATAATTGATAAGGGACATCAACCGCGGCAATAATAACTAACGACAAGGTAAGCGTTAAAAACATCCATAATAATAAATTAACCGCATGGGCTAAGTTATTAGGCATCGTTTCTAAACTTAAGCCTAAAATATCTTCGAACAGATTGGTCAGCAACAAATACGCAACAATGGCAACAACAAAAAATTTTAATAGTGATTTCAAAAACTCAACCGCAGCTTGTGGACCAAACATCCGTTTGAAACCAGCAAAAGGTGACATTTTACTTGGTTTTACCCCTATCGCTTTCCACGAAAAAGAGACACCACCCAAAATAGAATTTCCCACAAAGGCGGCAAAAGTAATAATAAAAATAATCCGCAACAACGGTTGCGCAATAGTCACAATGGCACGACTAAGCACCTGAAAAGAAGCATGAATATCATGGGTTTCTTGCTGGGTCAAACTGAACAAACGTGCCATTACCCGCGATAAAGCATCCACTAAAGAGTGACCGGTCATCAACATTGCCACGGCTCCGCCAACCAAAACAAACATGGTACCCAACTCTTTTGAACGCGCTATCTGACCTTCTTTTCGAGCATCCTCAATTTTTTTCGGGGTCGGGTCTTCGGTACGTTCACCACCATCGTCCGATTCAGCCATATAATTCCCCTATGCTGACAAAGCATTGCTGAATGTTAAGATCTCGTAATAACATTTTAAGGAGCACTACAGCTTATTAGTCGACAACTAAAATCAATGGCGCGCTGCCACTGAAGTTCAAAATGGGTGGTAAAATTTCCTATTGTTAACCACATGATCAATAAACCAGAGGTCATGGTAACGGGGAAACCAATCGCAAAAATATTTAATTGCGGCGCAGCTCTAGTCATGATACCAAAAGAAAAATTGATCAGTAACATGGCTGTTATCGGTGCTAATGCTAATGATAATGCGGTCGCAAACATCCATTGCCCCCACTCGACCAATTCACGATATTTAATAGCACTAAGGCTATTTGAACCAATCGGCAAAGTATCAAAACTGGCAACAATAAATTGTATAAAAATCAAATGTCCATCTAATAGCCAAAAAAGTAAAGTCGACAAAATTAAGAAAAACTGTCCCACCGCAGGTACACTAACACCACTAGAGGGATCAACGAGTGAAGCAAAACCTAATCCTGTTTGCATCGCAATAATTTGCCCTGCTAGGGTAAAAGTATTAACCACCATTACCGTAATAAAACCAAGCATAATACCAATAATAACTTGCTCAACAAGCAGTAATGCGGTGGTTAATGAAAGTAGATTTTCAACCTTTGTTGGCGGAATAACCGGCATTACTGCAACCGTGATCGCCAGTCCCAAGAATAATTTAACTCGCGAGGGTAATGCCTTTGAACCAAAGCCAACCATACTCATTAAAAGTGCTGAAATACGCGCATAAGGAAGAATAAAATCAGCCACATATTGATTGATGACTGAATCGGTGAATTCCATGAGTTAACCTATAACACTCGGAATACTATCAATTAAACGAATGGTATAATCGGTTAATTGTTGCACTAACCAATGACCACCATAAATAAGTGATAATAAGGTAACAATTAGGCGAGGTAAAAAACTTAATGTTTGTTCATTAATCGAGGTTGCCGCTTGAAAAACAGCAACCGTCAGACCTACCAACAAGCTCGGTACAACCACCGCACTAACCAGTATGATCACTAAAAATAGTGCATCTCGCAAGATATCAACAAAAACCTCTGGACTCATCTTAGCCTCCCATACCGTAACTCGTTGCGATGGTGCCGATCACTAAATTCCAACCATCAACCATAACAAACAACATTAATTTAAAGGGTAACGAAACAATCATTGGCGATAACATTACCATGCCCATCGCCATTAAAATACTCGCGACCACCAAATCGATGATCAAAAAGGGGATGAATAACATAAAACCAATTTGAAAAGCTGTTTTCAGTTCACTAATAATAAAAGATGGGATAATAACCGTCATGGGTAAATCGGTTGGTTTATCTACTGATTTGATCCCTGCCATGGTTGCTAAGGTAGATAAATCTTTAACCCGCGTTTGCCCCAACATAAAGGCACGTAACGGCACTATAGCTTGATCAATAGCTTCAACTGAGGTCATTGAATCAGCCAAATAGGGCTGAATAGCTCTAGCATTAATTTCATTATAAACGGGGGTCATTATAAATAATGTCATAAACAGCGTTAAACCAATGATCACCTGATTGGATGGGGTTTGTTGTAAACCAAAGGCTTGCCGTAAAATAGCTAATATTACGACGATACGCGTAAAAGAGGTCATCATTATGATCGCTGCGGGGATAAAACTCAACGCAGTCATAAAAATGAGAATTTGTAAGGTCACCGAGTACTCTTGCGAACCATTAGGATTAGTGGTTAATTGCAGTACCGACATGGTGAGATCTTTTGCGGCAAAACTAGTGGTGCTTAAAGCAAGAAGAACGAAACCAGCCATCAACAGCAACACTTTTTTTAAACGAGTACTTTTAAGCCCTATTTTTTTCATCATCAATGGCAACATAGGTTATTAATCATTATTTTTAGCTCTGTTGTATTTAACGGTTATTAATGAAACTAACTTTTCGGGGATAAATCCCCTCCTACAAAAAAATTCACTCTTTTTAACATTAATATTCTTGATGTTAGTTTTGGTTTTTAAAAAAAGCTAACAGTGATTTTTCTGCTGGTGCTGATTTTGTTGATTTGACTACTAAAGGTTCAGTTAACGTCTCTAACAAATTAATTTGTTGGCTAGTTACGCCAAGCAACAATTGTTGCTCACCAACCTGTACCACAACTAATTTTTCTTTAGTACTCAATGACAAGCTAGTAATGATTTTTAAGCCCGAACTAGAATTTTGTACTAAATTAAAACGTTTTAGCAAAAAAGCACCACCAACAATGACCCCTAACACCATCATTAACGATATAATCATACTCAGCGCATTCATATTACCAGAGACTTGGCTACCCACAATAGGAGTAACAGCTTCAGCAAATGAAGAACGGGTAAACAAAAAACTTAATATAAAAAAAAATAAACGCATAATATCTATTAACCTTGCCCGTTAATTTTGTCGCCATTAAATGGCTCTAGTTTAATATGACCTCAATTGATAAATCAGCTTTTTTATCACAATTTCGAACAATTATTTATTTTAGCTTTTTAATGCGTTCTATTTGGCTGATCACATCCGTTAAACGAATACCAAATTTATCATTAACGACAACAACCTCACCATGGGCGATCAAGGTACCGTTAACTAAAACATCAAGTGCTTCACCCGCAACACGATCTAACTCTACCACAGAGCCTTGATTCAATTGTAATAAATTACGAATACTAATATGGCTACGACCCACTTCCATTGAAATAGTCACGGGAATATCTAAAATGGTATCTAATTTACGCTTTTCTTCTTGGCTGATCGGTGCATCTTCTTGCAACTCTTCTAATTCAACAGCTTCGGCGGCTTCGGCTTCAGCCTGTTCATCCATTGCTTCAGACCACATATCTAGGCCGTCTTCATTCTCATTGTCATTGCTCATACTGGCCTCGCTTATCTTTATTTTATTTACTTATCTAGTTTGTTTAAGTGTTAATTTAGAAGGGAATTTATCCCCGAAAAGCGCGCGGTACAGGTTTTTTGTTCCAGACAAAACCTAAGTACCTACATCCTTGTAGGCAAAAACCACGCCTACCATTTATATACATTGTAGGTCGGCATCTTTTTATAAAGAGCTGCCGTCAATCTTGATGGGCTTAAGCCCAACCTACAACGATTTTACAATAATTGTAATTTACTGAGCAACTGCTGTAATAAGTACAACAGAGCCCATATTAATAATCAATGTCATCTTCAAGTAAGTGTAATTCTGCGTCACTATCTAATCGCTTGCCACCTTTAGTTAAAATAGTCAGTTCATTTTTAACGGATTCTGGCCGTTTAATTTTTGAGTCTATTTTCAAGGCAACATTTTCACGACTGCGACCTAATTTTGCCCTAAAAGTGGGTAATTTTTCAATTAACACGGTTAAGGTTTCTGGCATATCAATTGGAATGATGTCGCCCACTTTAAAGTCCATAATTTTTTGTAACGACAATTCAACGTCTAAAAATTTCGTCGATAACTCAACCTGCACATCCATAATTTCATCACGAAGTGCCTTTGACCAACGCATATCGGTGTCTTCTTTATCGCTTTGCACACCCGCATCAAGCAATTCTCTGATCGGCTCTAACATTGAATAAGGTAAAGCAATATGAAAATCACCACCGCCACCATCTAATTCAATATGAAATGAACTGATCACCACAACCTCTGTCGGGCTAACAATATTTGCCATTGAGGGATTTACTTCAGAGTCGAGATACTCAAACGAAACGTCCATCACCGGAGACCATGCTTCTTTATAATCTTCAAAGACTATTTTAAGTAACATCTGAATAATTCGCCGTTCCGTTGGGGTAAATTCTCGCCCTTCAATTTTAGCGTGATAACGACCATCACCGCCGAAAAAGTTGTCCACTAAAATAAAAACTAATCGTGCTTCCATAGTAATTAACGCGGTGCCTTTAAGTGGTCTAAAACGCACCATGTTCAAGCTGGTAGGAACAAATAAGGTATGAACATACTCACCAAATTTGATCATTTGAATACCGTTAATTGAAACTTCAGCCGTTCGACGCATCATATTAAACAAACTGATCCGTAAATGGCGAGCGAAGCGTTCATTAACCATTTCAAGGGTTGGCATGCGACCACGAACGATGCGATCTTGAGAAGAAAAGTCGTAATCACTCGTCCCTTCGGAACTAG
Organism: uncultured Pseudoalteromonadaceae bacterium; assembly: GCA_964629005.1. Classification (GTDB taxonomy): domain Bacteria; phylum Pseudomonadota; class Gammaproteobacteria; order Enterobacterales; family Alteromonadaceae. The sequence continues at coordinate 7,423 of CAZVPC010000012.1, forward strand.
TAACTTCTTCAACTACCTCTTCTTCTTCAACATCATCGACACCATGCAATAGCGCATCAATTTCATCTTGTGATAATAGATCACTCACTTAGCATTCTCTTTAATCTCAATTTGCTTTTTTACATGCCTATGCACTTAGCTCAGGATCGTCATTATTCCCGCAGTATTTTAAACGGGGATCTAGGTCAAAAATAATAGATCTTCGATTAAAGACCCCGAAGATGACGATAAAAAAATACCTGAGTGATATGCATAGCCAAGCTCTTTTATTAATTAATCCTAAAGTCAGCAATTAATAACAACTTAACCATAATCCTAGGATTATATTATTGCATCACAAAACCGGTAAACAATACACGTTCAATAACTTTGTCACCAACCACATCAAGCATTTCTTGTTGTACTGCCGCGAGTGATTTTTGCTTCAACGATACTTTACCCGCACTAGTGGCAAGATCGTCAGCATTACTTTGAGAAAACACCCCTAATAAAGTACTTTCAATTAAAGGAATATTTTTCTTAGCCGATTCCTCATTACCTGAACCCCGCACTAATAACTGTACTCGTATTTCAACAAAACGATCCCGCGCCGCGCCCGGTACATTAAATCGAAAAGCCCTTGGCATAGGTACGTAAAGCGCGGAACCAACATTTACTGATTTTTTTGCTTCAACTTTTGTTTCAGCACCACTATCTAATGCGGCATCAAGTTGCTCTTGACTAACGTCCTCACTACCACCCATAAAGAAAAATGCACCACCGCCAGCGGCGGCAAGCAAAACTACGGCAGCAATAATAATAATGAGTTTTTTCTTTTTATTTGGCTCTTCAAGTTCTAATTCGTTTTCTTTGCCTTTTTCTTTCTCTTTAGCCATGTGCAAACCTTAAAATTTTACGCCCTGAATTATAGACTAGACTATATCCTTGAATGCCACATTAGCCAATACTTTTACTGCTTTATGCGTAGTAATCAACACCAGTTGCCGAAGCTTTAACCAAATTAGCGGATATAA
>CAZVPC010000012.1:8535-10376 GCA_964629005.1 uncultured Pseudoalteromonadaceae bacterium
TATGCGTAGTAATCAACACCAGTTGCCGAAGCTTTAACCAAATTAGCGGATATAATCTGTGTGCTATTGTCTTCAAAATCATCCTCTCGATAGTTTTTGTCTTGCCAGTCAAAAACGCCTTGCTGGTTACCTTGTCCTGCTTGTTGATTGTTTTGCTGAACATTAGCATTACCAACATCCACACCTTGTTGCGCTAACATTTCTCGTAATCTTGGCATATTTTGTTCTAAAGAATCTCTAACTTGCTGGTTTTGCACTATAAATTGAACATTCGCTTGATCGTTTTGTAGCTGCAAGCGAACTTGCATTTGCCCAAGTTCAGGTGGATCAAGACGAATATCAACCTGCTGCAACTTTTGCTGCACCATGATCATGACTTTATCTTGTAGTGCCGAGGTAAAATCTTTGCGATTAAAAACTAGAGGATTCATTTGATTCACCACATCGAGTTTTTGATTTTGTATATTAGTGTCTGTTGCCCGATTAGTGATCGCCTGCATGGTTTGTATATCACGCAGCTCACTGTCACTATAATTGTTGCTATTTGTCGTATTATCGACAAGATTTGCCGCAGCAACTTGCTGCTGCTGAGTATTGGCTAATACTGTTTTTATATCGAAAGCAGTCGCCAATTTTTGCTTGTCGTTTTGAGTTTCTCGTGCTTTTTTCTCAACAAATGACGCTTCTATTGCACTTTTATCAGTACTGATATTCTCAGCAATAGTTTGATCCGTTTTCGCCAATTCTGCATTACCTGCTAAATTATTTTTTCCGCCTTTTGATTGTAACTGCTGCACAACATCAGTTAGTACCGGATTAACCGGCATCGGAGTAATTTCAGCTTGTTTTTGTTTAACCGCTTTTAAGGAATTATCATCCACCAGCAATTGCTCTTTAACATTTAATTTATCGTTAGTTTGGGTCGGATCTGTTACGTTCGATGCTATTGCTTGCTCAGTCAAATTTTTAGTTTTGTTGGATAACTCCGTCACCAATTTTTTTAATTCATCCGCAGACAGTAATTTATCCCCTAAAATAGCCGTAATTTTTTGCTCAGTGACAATACCATCATCAAGTAAGAGTTGATTTTCTGCAAGCAGCGCTTTAGCGCGAGTTAACTCAGGCGGCTCAACCGGTAAATAAGCATAATCTTTTAAACTCGGCGTTGTTGACGATACCCCACCCTTTGCGTCTACTTTTATCGCTTTGTCTTGTTCGCTCAATGACGATAACGCCAATGCTTTTTTTAATTCATCAGGTATAATTGATTTGTCATCAACAACGTTAAGATCGGCTATTGGTCTTTGATCATCATTAAAAACATTGATCGCAGATATTGGCGTGTTGCTGATCAGTGCTTCTTTGCCTGATTGAAGCTCTTTATTTTCTACTGTAGAAGTTAAGGTGTTTTCTGCATTTTGTAATAACAAAAGCCATTGCTTAGGATCATTTAATGTACTGTTATCAGCAATAACATTTTGCTCAACTAGTCTATTTTCTATATTGCTAACATCTTCTGTGCTCTTATCATCTATACTCTTACCATCTATAGTTTTGTCTTTGAACGTTTTTTGCTTACCTAGCTGCTCTGCGGCTAAATCAGCCGGTGTTGATACTGAGTCTTGCTGTGCAACCACATTGCTATCATTCACATTATTGCTATTGCTTGATGCTTTTTTTGTTGCTTCTTTGCCGCTAATCGTTGCCTCTTTGCCGCTTTTTTCTGCTCGTATTCGTTTAGCTAGTATTTGCGGAAAATCACTATTGTTATCTTTATTTTCAGTTACTGAAGATGATGTAGTACCTTTAAGATCAGTACCTTGGCTTACATTGATCGGTAA
>CAZVPC010000012.1:10476-25651 GCA_964629005.1 uncultured Pseudoalteromonadaceae bacterium
CTGAAGATGATGTAGTACCTTTAAGATCAGTACCTTGGCTTACATTGATCGGTAATGTGGTAACTCGTTCCATAATCGTTTCACTTACTTTAGTGGCAACAAAATGTTTAAATTATTAGGCACTTTTTAAATGCTCATTCACTCTCCTTTACTATCAAGCAAAATTTGTTCCATTTCGTTATTTAACTAGGTTAAGCAATCGACTCAGGAGATGTTATAAAATTTGCCTTCCTAAATTTATTTTAGGATCTACGGCAATAAGATACTGAAACGGTTTTTATACAAACACCTAAGTAAAATACATAGACAAGCAGTTTTAATATTGACGACGAATATATTGTTGCGTAGCAATTTCATCAAACATTTTTTGTTCTCGTTTAGCGGCCACTAAAGTGATTTTTTTTAGTTTTTTATTCAGTAATAATTCTACCGCTTGCACCTTTTGACGCTGTATGAACCATTGCTTTTTACGTTGTGCTACCAAAGATTTAGCTTGATTAAGTGCTATTTTAACTTGCTCTGCTGCATGATCAAGCTTGGCAATAAAAGCATGGAAATGACCATAGGTAGCGCTATCAATTCCCACTAGTGAACGTTGGCTAACTCGCTTCATGTATTCAAGTCGAAAATCGCCAACATTGATTAGGCGCATTAAATTTTCCTGATAATCTTGCTCAGCTCTTTGTAAATTTTGCGCTGATTTTTGCTCTTTATCTTTTTCAAATTTTAATAAAGTATCGAGTTGTTTAGTTGACATGATCTATACCTAACCTTGCGTCTGTTGCTGATTAGCTTGCGCTTGTCCTGCCGCAATAATTTCTTGTAATTGGGTCAAACTCTGATCATAAGGAATAACATCAGTCATTGTTTGCTGTAAAAAGAAATTGATCACCGGCATTAAATTTATCGCCTGATCAATGCGGTGATCACTCCCTTTCGTGTAGGCACCGATCGCAATAAGATCTTTATTTTGCTGATACAGTGAGTAGATTTGTCTAAGTTGCCGCACTAATTGTTGGTGTTCGGCACTGGTCACCATTGGCATCACTCGACTAATTGACGACTCAATATCAACGGCGGGATAATGACCCGAATCAGATAATTCTCTTGATAAGACAATATGACCATCCAGTATTGCCCTAGCTGCATCAGCAATGGGATCTTGTAAATCATCGCCTTCGGTTAGCACCGTATAAAAAGCAGTGATAGAACCTTGACCATCACCACCTTGACCAGCACGTTCCACCAATTGTGGTAATTTTGAAAATACTGAAGGTGGATAACCTTTAGTTGCAGGGGGTTCACCAACAGCAAGCGCTATCTCACGTTGAGCTTGGGCATAACGAGTAATAGAATCTAGTAATAGTAGAACATTAAGACCTTGGTCACGAAAATACTCAGATATTTGTACCGCAGTTTCACAACCCTTCAAACGCATTAACGGCGAATTATCAGCAGGTGCCGCGACGACAACGGCACGAGCACGCCCCTCGTCTCCTAAAATTTCTTCAATAAATTCTTTAACTTCTCGACCACGTTCGCCGACTAAACCCACAACAATAACGTCGGCATTTGTTCCTCGGGTCATCATGCCAAGTAGTACACTTTTACCTACACCACTACCGGCAAACAGTCCCATACGCTGCCCTTGACCAATGGTTAAAAAACTATTAATAGCACGAACACCAACATCTAAAGGCTCAGTTATAGCGCGTCTTAATAATGGATTTTTAGGGCTAGCATCGTAGTGGTATTCATCATTAAATTTGATCGGTCCCTTACCATCAAGCGGTTTACCAACACCGTCAATAACCCGTCCAAGTAGATCCATTGACAACGGAATACGAAACCGTTTAGCTATCGGCATCACCCGAGCACCGGGCATCACCCCACTTAAACTTTGTTCAGGCATCAAAAATGTTTTCTCTTGAGCAAAACCAACCACTTCAGCAATAAGATCACCCTGAGCCGTTTCTACTAAGCATTGACTACCAATATGTGCTCTAACACCCACTGCTTCTAATGTTAAACCAACAACCCTGACTAAACGTCCTGCAACAGCAATCGCTTGAGGATGAATAAATTTTTCACTAACTTTTAACTTTTGACAAAGTTGATCACTATCAATCATGGTAACTTTAAATTCTTTTCATGGTGATTTTTATGTTAGCACCGTCGTTCTTTTTTTTGACAGATCAGACGCTAACATTACTGATGCAATGCATTTTGCAAGAAGGGTTCCAATACTTGGGTTAATCGTGATTTAAGTCGCATATCAATATTAGAAGTACTATTTTCAACCTGACAACCACCAACCTCAAGTTGTGGCGCAGGTAACAAACGCCAGCCACTTGCTTGAATATGTTCAGCGCCAAAGGCTTGTTCAACTCGATGAATATCGTCCGGATGTAAATAAATTTGTGTTTGTGCTTCATGTGCTGGTAGCGCTTTAATCGCTTCACTAACCGCTGACATGAGTATATCGGGATGTGTTTTTGCCTCTTGTTGAACAACCGCTTGCGTTAATTGCACCGTCAGTTGTAATAGTTGTTGTTCAACATTTTTATCCACCTTAGATAAAGGATTATGCAGATGTTCAATAAGCGTTTGCCATTGCGTGGTTAATAAATCAATTTGTTCTTGACCGGCAACTAAGCCCTGTTCACGTCCTGCTTCGACACCTTGAATTTTACCTTCATCATGACCCTTTATTTTACCCTCGTCATAACCTTGGGTAAAACCATCGTCTTTTCCTTGGCTAAAGCCTTCGTCATAAGCCGCTTGGCGTATTTCTTCAATTTCTTCAGCGGTTAAAGGTTGCGCTTCTACTTCTTCCTCGGCGTCAGGTGGCTCGTATCGCCAAGTATTTTTTAAACCAAAAGCATTGGTTTTATTTTCATCCTCAACGTTATCTGCTTGTTCAACCTGCGGTAAATCCCACGTTGATAACTTATCATCGGCAGAAGGTTTAATAATTTCGTGGGCTTGATGACTCATAATTTTCATTTAAATAATACCTCGTTAAACCTAAACTCAGCAGATCCTATAAGAATTCATCACCACCACCACCACCGCCAAGCATAATTTCACCGGCGTCAGATAAACGACGAGCAACCGCAAGAATTTCTTTTTGGGCCGCTTCTACTTCACTGATCCGCACCGGCCCCATTGCTTCTAGATCGTCAACCAACATTTCAGCCGCACGTTTCGACATATTATTTAATATTTTCTCTTTTAAAGTTTCATCAGCGCCTTTAATGGCTTTCATTAACGCATCTTGTTGAACATCTCGCAATATGGCTTGAATACCACGATCGTCAACATCAGCTAAGTTTTCAAAAACAAACATTAGATCTTGAATTTGTTGACTCATGTCTTCATCGTGTTCACGAATAGAGTCCATCAACATGCCTTCAATATTGGTATCTAAATAATTCATTATATCGGCAGCCGCTTTTAAGCCACCCATTTTAGCGGCTTGAGCGCCAGCTTGGCCAGCAAATTGTTTTTCCATAATTTCATTTAATTCTTGTAGTGCAGCGGGTTGAACTTCTTCAAGGTTAGCGATACGCATCATCAGATCAAGGCGTACTTTATCCGAAAATTGCGCTAATATTTCTGCTGATTGTTCAGCGTCAAGGTAAGACATAACAATGGTTTGAATTTGAGGATGCTCATTACGAATAATATTAGCAACCTGTTTAGAGTCCATCCATTTCAAAGAATCTAAACCTTTAGCACCACTACCTAAGACTATTTGATCAATTAAATTACTCGCTTTGTCTTCACCTAAAGCGGCGGTTAATGCTCGACGAACAAAATCTTCACTTTGAAAACCTATCGTACTAAAGTTTTGAATCTCATTAATAAATAATTTATGAACTGCGGTAATTTTCTCTTGAGTAAAATCTTCCATGGCTGCCATAATGGTACCCACAGCTTGTACTTGCTTGGGTTCAAGATGTTTTAATATTTGTGCCGCATCTTCTTCCGATAAACTTAACAGTAATATCGCCGCTTTTTCAACACCATCAAGTTTTTCAACATCAAAACCCGTCGGCACGGATAATTCTTGGTTTTCATCACTCATCTTCGGTTAACCAACTTTTAACAACTTGTGAAGATAATTCTGGTTCGTTTGCCACTAACGCACGAACTGCCTTAAGTACATCTTCATCTCGGTGTAAATCAGGTAATTGTAAACTGCCATCGGCCGCAAAGCCAACACTACCCGCATCAAATTCAGACGTTAACATATCCATGGTTTCATCACCCAAATCAATATGACTGTCGAGTGATTTATCACCATAATCTAACGGCGCATGCTCTGGATTCATCAATCGTTTGATCATAGGACGCACTACCGCCAAAATCAAAACAATGATCACCACGGCACCCATTACTAATTTTAATGTTTTTAAGAACCAAGGTTTTTCGTAAATAGGAATAACTTTTTCTTTATCCATCAGTGTCCGAGAAAAAGGTAACGTCACCACTTCAAGCGCATCACCACGCTGTAAATCAAAACCGACACTACCTTGTAGTAAACGCCGAATGTTCGCCATTTCTGCAGCTGAACGAGGAGATTGGCTAATTTCTCCAGCAGCAGACGTTGTTGAAATATAATCTAAAGCCACCGAAATACTTAATCGTTGGATCACACCAGTTTGCTGTTTAGTATGACTAATTGACTCATCTAATTCATAATTACGTGTTGACTGCGAGTGCTTTTTACTTGGCATCGACTTTTTCTGACCACTGCCAGTGACATTTTCGGGGATCGATGACTCAAGTGGTGGCTGATTTGTTAAAGCACCCGGTATGCCTGACATGAGACCGCCAATCATCGTATCATCTACTTTCATTTCACTGCGCAAGGCAGGTAGATCAGGATTATAACTGCGTTGAGTTCGTTCAACGTTAGTGAAGTCCATGGCCACATCAACTTGCGCGGTATAATTACCTAAACCAATCACAGGGATCAAAATAGAATCAATTTTATCCATGTATTCTTTCTCGCGCTTTTGCTCCATTTCGAATTCTTTTCGCGAACGTGATGACACCGAGTTTTGTGAACCAGAATTTAATAATCGTCCATTTTGATCGGTAACCGTTACTCTATTTGGAATTAAACCATGCACCGCTGAAGCAACAATATCAACCACAGCATCCACTTCTTCTTCGGAAAGCACTTGACCTTTGTGCAATGTTAAAACAATAGTGGCGGAAGGACTTTTACTTTGTCGAGCAAAAACATTACTTCGCGGGATAGCCAGCAAGACTCGCGCTCTTGCCACTGATTTTAATTCTTCGATGGTATGAGCAATTTGTAGTTCACGATTATATTTTAGCCGCTCACTTTCTAAACGTTGACTAACCCCAAAGCCCATATCTTTCATCAACAGGTTAGAATCATCTTTGTTATCATCCCCCAAGCCTTCTCGGGCAAGTAATAACTTAGTATTTTGATAATCGTCAATCGGCACCGAAATGGTATTATTTTCTTGGTGATAATCCACTTGATTGGCATCAAGAAAATCCATGGTTTTGATCAATTGTTGCGTTGGTAATTTAGCTAAAATACGATATTCGGGCTGATTAGCCCAAAGAATAACAAAAACAGCAATAGCCAAACAAATAGCTAACGCCATAACTAAGGTAACTTGTCGCATCATATCGACATTACCTAAGGTGGCGGCTAAACCAGATTTTTGATCTTCAACACCGGCTGGATCATTATCATTCGCCATTAATTCGGTGCTATCAGCAACCGCTATACCTGTTGAGTTGGTGGTATCTGACACTTAAGATCTCCGTTAAATAATGCTAACTAAACTGGCATGCTCATAATTTCTTTATACGCTTCAACAAACTTATTACGTACTTGTACCGTGGCAGTAAAAGCAAGCCCAGCTTTTGATGCCGAGATCATTGTTTCTGCTAAACTAATACTACGATCGCCCAGCTCAAACGCCTTTTTATTTGCGCCTGCTGTCTGTTGAAAATCATTAACCGTATTAAGGGCATTTTTTAACATACTGCCAAAATCTTGACCTGATTGGTTTATTGTTGGCAGGGCGTTGATTTTATGGCTACTCGCTTCAAATGACATACTCTGCATTTGTGCTAATAATGAATTGCCTTTAATATCCATAACTGACTCGCTTGTGTCAAAATATTGTTTACATCACTTTAAAGCTAGATATTGCAAGCATAGTGCCAACCACAAAGATAAGGAGTACTTTTGTAATAATTGATTAGATACTGAAACCGTCATGCTGAATTTATTTCAGTATCAGCATGAAGGTTTCGATGTCAGTATGACTGATTTCAATATCGGTATGACGGTTTCAGCATATTAAGCTGGAATTTGAATGCCACAATCACGCATACGAGCAATTTTGTAACGTAAAGTTCGTGGGCTAATACCTAATCGTTCAGCAACCGCTTTACGACTGCCTTGACAAGCATTTAAGGTATCTAAAATAATTTGATGCTCTTGTAATTTTAGCTCATTTCCTAAGCGGTCATCCACTAATGTTTCAGTGCCACCTGCAGTTTGGGGCTCAATAACAGAGACTGTTTCAAACTGTTCAATCAACAAGTCTGTTGCCTCTATGATTTGTTCACTATGTAATATCAGCGCACGCTGCACCACATTGTCTAATTCTCGCACGTTACCTGGCCAATCATACGTGATCAATTTGCTGCGCGCTGCCACGGTTAATTCGGGGATCGCATCACCACTTTTTTGACAATGCCGTTCAATTAAGTGCATCGTTAAAGGTAAAATATCATCTCGACGTTGCGACAATGGCAGCCATGTTAAAGGAAATACATTTAAACGATAATAAAGATCTTCACGAAAATCACCATTTTTAACCGCAAGTTTAAGATCTCGGTTACTGGTTGCGATCACCCGAACATCTAAACTAATAGTTTTACGACCACCTAAGCGCTCTACTTCTCGCTCTTGCAAAACTCGCAAAATTTTGGCCTGCAAGCCTAAGTCCATTTCAGTGATTTCATCAAGTAAAATAGTACCCCCTTGGGCTTGTTCAAATTTTCCCGGACACGCCTGAATAGCGCCAGTAAAAGCGCCTTTTTCATAACCAAATAACGTTGCTTCAAGCATGTTTTCAGGAATAGCGGCGCAGTTAATGGCAATAAAGGGCTTGTTGGCTCGCGGTGAGTTTTTATGAACAAACTGCGCAAGCACTTCCTTACCTGAACCACTTGGCCCTAACACCATCACCGACGCTTCAGTGGTGGCGACCTTCTGTGCTAATTTTAATAATTCTAAACTTTTAACATCAGCAACGATTGGAGTAGCATTATCAACAATTTGCAGTGGCACATATTGGCTAACCATATTAAGTAAAACTTCAGGAGCAAAAGGCTTGGCCATATAATTACAAGCACCATTTCGCATTGCTTGTACGGCATCGTCGATAGTGCCAAAAGCGGTCATGATCAATACCGGCATTTTAGGATGTATTCTTTTGATACTTGTTAGTAAGGCTAAACCCGACATGCCACCCATTTGTACATCACTAACGACTAAATCAACGCGATGATTTTTTAATTGCAGCAATGCTGACTCACCCGAGTCAGCAGCAAGGCACTGATAGCCCGCCAACATTAAGGTATCAACTAATGCTTCACGTAAACCAGCATCATCTTCAACAACGAGTAATTTACTGGTATTCATAGATATTCTCCTGAGGTTAACTCATTTTGATCAAAGTGATCTGGAAAAGTGTTAGTCGCTAATGGTTGTTCATTCGCAGCAGCCTTTTTACCCGCATCGCTTTTATCCTCAAATAAAGGTAATTTAATACTAAAATGTGCACTTTCACCGGGCTTACTGAGCAAAGATACTTCTCCCTGATGGGCGTGGCTAACCGACTTAACAACAGCAAGGCCAAGACCCGTTCCTTGTGCTCTAGAGGTAAAAAAAGGTTCAAATATTTTATCGGCTAGTTCCGCGCAAATACCATCACCATTATCACGAACACCAATGGTAACGTGATCAGCAAAACATTGAGCAGTAATATTAATTACCGCACCTTGAGGGATCATTTGTAAACTGTTATGTACTAAATTTTGAATAGCGCCAGTAAGTGCATATTTATTGCCTAATATTTGACAATTTTTAATACATGGCACTATAGTTATTTGTGCTTGGTGTTTTTGCACTTGGGTTTCTAACCCTTGTACTGATGCTTGAATAAGATTATTTACCGATAAAACTTCCAGTACTTGTTGTTTGCCACTTTTAGCATAGAGCAACATATCATTAACTTGCTGCTCTAGTTCCTGTAAACGTGTCATTAGCTTATTTTGAAAGCTACTACGATCCCGCAACGTTAATTTATCATTTGATAAATTTGCACCGTATAACATTGCAGCGGATAAAGGCGTGCGAATTTGATGAGCCAGTGTAGAAACCATACGTCCTAATGACGATAAACGTTGCATCTGACTAATTTTATCTTGCAATAAACGGGTTTCGGTAAGATCTGTGATCACGATCAACTGCCCGGGTTGATCTCCTAAGGTACGAATTTCTAATTTAACCCGACGACCATCTTTTAAAGACACTTCATGCCAATCATCTTTACGCGGTTTGAATGAGCGCCGAATAACCTCAAACCACGGCTGGCCTAAGATAGGTTCATCTAATAATTGTCGAGCAACGGGATTAATTTTGATCACAATACCATTGCCATCGAGCATCACTAACCCCGTTGGCATGGCATCAATAAGTAAACTTGATTGGCTACTTTGTTGGCGTAACAAAGCCAACTCGCCCGGAAAGGCTTCTTCAGCTAAGGCCGCACTGTCATCTTCATTACGAGAAAAAGATGCCTGAATAAATTCTTTTTCCGCGTTGTGAACAGTGTCAACAAAAGAATGTAATGAAAATGCCATAAATACTCACCCGATAAACTGCTAACCATTTAGTTAGTATTGCTTTTATCGTATAAAGCATTTTACATGCCAATGATATTTGTCTTTTTTTTCAGTGAGATAGATTATAAATTATGGGTCAAAATTATGGCTTTGGGTAAATAAAATCAATGGTAGGTTGTTACGAGCGCAGCGAGGCACAACAAAGTAAATTAACTACCCCGCGCCAAGGCTTTTCGCTCTGGCTCAAATTCGCTTCGCGAAGAGGGCTATATTATAACAAGTCGCGGCAAGCAGCGACCTACAAATCAACATATTAGTAATAATTGTTGGCAACAGTGCCTAAAGCTTACACTTTTTGTAAATTATATTTACGCATTTTTTCAACCAAGGTTGTTCGACGCATGCCTAACGTTTCTGCCGCGCGTGCAACTACCCAGTCATGTTTTGCTAACGCTTGCTCTATTAAAGACACTTCAAGATCAGCTAAATATTCTTTTAAATTGAGCCCCGTCTCAGGTAAAGCATCTACGGTGCTAGTGTTTTGATTTTTTTCAACGGGCTCAGCGTCAAAATTATTATCCTGCTCTTCATCATCGTTGTAATCAAAACCAGCAAACATTTCATTTATCACATCACGTTCTTGAATTTCTTCCGGATATTGCGGTTGATATATTTCAACATCAATATGCTGATATTTAGCAGGTAATTCAGCAACATCGACCACTTGATCGCCATACATGATCAACATACGTTCAATTAAATTGGATAATTCTCGCACATTACCCGCCCAAGTGTGTTCCATTAACGACTCTAACGCTTTTTCGGTAAAACGCACACTTTTACCTTGCTCGTGTTCAAAACGATTAACCAACTCTTGTAATAACAGCGGTACATCTTCTTTACGATCACGTAAAGCGGGTGTTTCAATAGGAAAAACATTTAAACGATAATATAAATCTTCGCGAAACTCACCTAATTTGATCATCTCTTCTAGTTGTTGATGAGTCGCCGCGATAATGCGCACATTGGCTTTAATGCTTTTACTACCACCAACCCGTTCAAAAGTACGTTCTTGTAATACGCGCAGTAACTTCACTTGCATTGGTTGTGGCATATCACCGATTTCATCAAGAAATAGGGTACCGCCTTCTGCTAACTCAAAACGCCCTTTACGTGCAGCAAAAGCCCCTGTAAATGCTCCTTTTTCATGCCCAAACAATTCACTTTCTAATAATTCTCCCGGAATGGCACCACAATTAATCGGTACAAAAGGTCCTTTTGCTCGATTCGATAAATTATGAATATTACGGGCAACCACTTCTTTACCTGTACCTGACTCTCCTAAAATCAATACAGTGGCGTTAGTGGATGCTACTTGCTCAATTAAAAATCGCACTTGCAACATCGCTTCACTAGCACCTATTAATGAGCGAAATAACGCGTTAGAGCCTTTTTTATTATGACGTTTAACCGGTAAATTATTATGGTATTGATGGCTGTGATGGATCAACTCAGTTAATTGAGCATAATTTAACGGCACTCTCAGTTCACCAATAACATTCACTAAACCTTGTGCCGGTAATTGGTCAAGCACATCATGCAAAATAAAAGGACAAGAGGGGTTATTTTTGATCATGGCAACCATCGCATCGGAAAGTCGCCCAGTAACAATAACCGTCAATAAATTAGATATTGCGCTTAACTGTTGGATCATTTGATCTTCGGCACAGGCATGAAAATGTTCACCAACAAAAGCTAAAACCGTTTCAATTTGGCCACGGCGAGCATTGTTATTATCTACCACTAAAATCTGTTTTTGACCCTGCATAATGCTTTGATAAATCGCTATTTTAAGATGTGTGCTGAGTTTGATTTTAACGACTAGTATAGATATAGCAACAATAATTTGACACTTTAGTACTTAGCAGTCATTAAATTGACTTTAACTTTAGGATAATATAAATTTTGCTTTATTTTTGCACAAATAAATTGTATATTTTTTAACCCATAGGCTATAATTACAGTGTATATTGTTAACTCGCTGGAGGTTACATGTCGATTTCAAATCCACTGACAGTAAGCAGTGACATTCAACGTGTCGAACCTCCTACACTCAACATTCAGCCAAAAACAAACCCGCTTAAAGCTAACCTAGGTGTATTTTCTGCTGACATTCTGGAAATATCAAAACAAGGACTAGCCAAGCAAAGAACTGAAGCCCAATTAGGCTCCCGGAAAGAAGTACAAAAAATTGCCAATGAAGTGGTTAGTGTTTCATCATCGGTTGGTAGCCCACGCTCGGTGAGTAATTTAAGTTCTGAGCAAGCCATCGCACTTTATAATCGCATATCAAGTTTTTTTTAGTTATCTTTGCCTACAAAATAATCACTCGCTTCATTTGTTACAGTTTATTACTGCTAATTGTGTAATATGCTATTGAACTGATCAATACTTTGTCGGATAGTATTAGCATTATCTTAGGATCATTGAGCCCCTTGTTATTAACTTTATACCAAGTTGAGATGTTGGCTTATAAATTGCTTTGTTTGAATTATAGTAATGTAAAGATCTTTTGTAGGAGGGGATTTATCCCCGAAAAAGCGCGGTTGAAACCACGCCTACAATAGCAAATAAATTCACTAAATTAACAACCGTATATAAATTAATAACCGTATATAAATTGAGTAGTAATATTATGAGAGCTTCGATAAAAAAATATAGAAACGCCAATGCTGAAAATGTTGTCGATGCCAGTCCCCACCAACTGATCAGCATAATTTTAAAACATATTTTAAGTAATATTGCTGTTGCAAATGGAGCGATATCAAGAAATGAAGTTGAAAATAAAGGCAGATCATTAACTAAGGCAATAGCTTTAGTAGGCGAATTACAAGACAGCCTTGACATGGAAAAAGGTGGCGAAATATCAATCAACTTATTTGATTTATACGATTACATTGTTCGTTGTTTAGTGCAGGCCAATATTGAAAATAACATCAATAAATTAAACGAAGTAAGAGATTTGATCATCACCATTAAAGAAGGTTGGGATGCTATTCCGTTCGACAAAAGAGTTAAGCCCGCAAAATAATGATCAACATCATTTATCAATGTAGTTATCAATGTAGTTATTGATGTTAACAATAAGGTTAAACTAATGAATAATAACGACCCCCTTGATACTGATACTGAAAGTGAAAGTGATATTGAAAGTGATATTGATTTTATAATCAAAAAATCAGAACAATTATTTACGGTTATTGAAAAGAAACAATATCACCTACTTGAAACCAGAGAGCTCGTTAGAAAACAACTCATTAATCAATTTTTTGCTAATTATTCATCTGAGCAAATGCTCGAAGTGAGTGAAAAATTTCACTATTTGATCACTATTTCAGCTGAGATCACCCAACAATGTGAAGATGTTTTACAACAAACAAAAGAAGATATTATTAAACTCAAAAAGTCTAAAGAAATTAAAAATGCCTACGGCAAATAAAAAATTTCAAGCTTAAGACCACGTTAAATTAACTACCCCGCGCCAAGGCTTTTCGCTCTGGCTCAAATTCGCTTCGCGAAGAGGGGTTATAATATGACATAAATTGGTCGGCATCTTTTTATAAAGAGCTGCCGTCAACTTGATGGGCTAAAGCCCAACCTACAAAACGCAGCAAGCTGCGGGGAATTAAACCCGTTCAGATTAAAATGATGTTCCGTATCGACCAGTAGATAAAAGGAAATATAAACAAAAGTGAAGTGGTTTTATCGTTATACACTGTTGTTCACTCATTTAATGTTAAGTGTTAGCTTAGTTGCTCACGCTGAGCAGTTGACGGTGGTATTCCCTGATGTAAAAGCCCCTTACGATGTGATTTTTAAAAAAATCACCCAAGGCATCGCTGACGAATTTGACGGTGATATAATTCAGCTAAAGTTACCGCGAAAATTCAACGCCCAAGCCATTGCCAAAACCATAAAAACCAATAAAGTTATTGCATTAGGCAAACGGGGCATGCTTATTGCCAAACAAATATACAAAAATATACCTGTCGTTGTTGGTGCATTACCGATCAAACCGAATGGTATATCGGGTGTCAGTTTAATGGCGGATCCTGATATATTATTTGACTCACTGCATGAATTAGCTCCGAAAGTAACTACTGTTACGGTAATATATACCTCTCTGTCGGCTTGGATCATCAACGTCGCCAAAAAAAAAGCCCGCGCCAAAGGATTAAAACTCAACTCGATTAAAGTTGACAACCTACAAACTGCGGTTAAATCCTATGACAAAATATTTGCGGGTAAAAATTTAGAAGCAACCGCAATTTGGTTGCCACTCGATCCCATTAGTGCTAATGATAAAATTATTGTCCCCATTATTTTAGAAAAAGCTTGGGCAAATAAAATGGTGGTATTTTCCAGCAAACCTACACACACCAAACGTGGTGCTTTATTTTCTGCAATTCCTAATAACGAATTGTTAGGAAGGCAACTAGCACGCATGGTAAATACCTTTAATTATAAAAAGCGACCTTCTACCGTTAATCCATTAGATAGTGTTAAATTAGCGGTAAATTTAAGAACCGCAACCCATTTAGGCTATAATTATGACTCCAGCGAACGTTCTCGATTTGCACTAACTTTTCCAAAATAATAATTTTTGAATTTAGGTATAACTTTGTATGCTACTCAATACAATATTGTCTTCCAATAGAAGTATCAAAAGCCAAGTCATTATTTTTTTAGTTACTGGGGTTAGCCTAATGACCATCATTATCGGCATTATTACCGCAAAAGGGATCAACCAACAATCACGACAATTAATGTTAAAAAACGCCTTTCAAATTACCGAAGGTTTAGCCAAACAAGCCGTGTTTCCCATTTTATCTGGCGCCACTCAAAATGCCCACGATGCCATGCAGCAAGTTATTGGTTTTCAATCGGTGATAGCCGCGCGTTTAACACTTGAAGATCAAACTATTTTTATGACCATGGGCAACTACCCTACTAACCTTGATGACGTTGCAAATAACATCAGTATATCTACTGATCAATCTTTTTCAGCCGCAGAAATAACCATAGAAACACCGCATTACTGGCTAATTAAAATTCCAGTAAAAATCAAAATTGAACCCGATACCAGTGCAGAAAGTGAGTTTGAGTTAGATACAAAAATAATAGATGAACAAATTATTGGTTTTGCTGAGCTGATTTATAGTAAAAAGAGCTTGAGTCAAACACAAACCCGCGTTGCGCTCATTATCACCACAGTTGCTATTGTGTCGGTAGTATTGCTCAGTTTTATACTTCACCTTGGTTTAAAACGGTTATTTAAGCCGTTAGATCAATTAACCAGAACCATGCAACGAGCAAGAACAACAGGGGAACATTTATTAGCGAAAATTGACGGCGCAAAAGAAGTTCGTCGTATTGCCAACGTTTATAACAACATGATGACAGTACTCGATCAACAAGACGCAATTTTAAAACACCACCGAGATCAGTTAGAGCAAGAAGTGAACAGTCGTACCAAAGAACTCGTTGTCGCACGCGATTTCGCCATAACGGCCAACCGCCATAAATCAGAATTTATAGCCAATATGAGTCACGAATTACGTACTCCGATCCAATCGATAATAGGTTACGGTGAACTGGTTATTGAAGAATTAGAGTTAGAAGGTAACTTTGAATTAATAGATGACATGGATAAAATTGCCAAGAACTCGCAACGATTACTATCAATGATTAATAGCCTACTCGATCTCGCTAAAATAGAATCAGGAAAAGTAGAGCTGCACGAAAGTCAAATATCACTAACCGAATTAAAAACAAATTTACTTGATACTATTCAACCACTAGCACAAAAAAACAACAATCGATTTGACATTATTCAACATTGTGAAAGCGAGTATTTAACGGTAGACAAAGAAAAATTAGAACAAGTACTGCTCAATTTATTGAGTAACGCGTGCAAATTTACTCAACAAGGTAAAATAACATTAACCATACGCAGTAAAAATAATGAAATATTTTTTGAGATCAAAGACTCAGGTATTGGTTTGTCTATTGAACAACAAGACTATATTTTTGATGAGTTTCGACAAGTAGATGCTAGTCAAACCCGAAAATTTAGTGGTACAGGTTTAGGTTTAGCTATTTCAAAACGTTTTGTTAAATTAATGAACGGCAAAATTAGTGTCACCAGTAAGCTCGGCTATGGAGCTAACTTTACAGTAAAATTGCCCTTAGTGTTAAA
>CAZVPC010000013.1:0-7788 GCA_964629005.1 uncultured Pseudoalteromonadaceae bacterium
AAGCTATTCATGCGCGTTCTTGGATCCCTATTCAAGATACGCCCAGTGTTCGGGTAACTTATACGGCTCGAATTCATACCGATAGCCATTTGCTTGCGGTAATGAGTGCTAATAACGATCCTAATACGGCACGTGATGGCGATTACTTTTTCAAAATGCCGCAAGCGATCCCATCGTATCTCATTGCAATTAGCGTTGGTGATCTGCATTTTAAAGCAATGAGTGCACAAACGGGAGTTTATGCCGAAGCTAATATTTTGGCTGCTGCGGCGGCTGAGTTTGAAGATACTCAAGCAATGATCAACTCCGCTGAAAAACTGTTTGGTCCTTATCGTTGGGGTCGTTATGACTTATTGATTTTACCGCCAAGTTTTCCTTTTGGTGGCATGGAAAATCCTAGATTATCATTTATTACCCCGACGGTGATCGCGGGTGATAAAAGTTTAGTGAGTTTAATTGCGCATGAATTGGCTCATTCTTGGTCAGGAAATTTAGTGACTAACGAAAGTTGGCGTGATCTATGGCTTAATGAAGGATTTACCAGTTATGTTGAAAATCGCATTATGGAAGAAGTGTTTGGTAGTAAACGTGCTGTTATGGAACAAGCGCTAGCAGCGCAAGATCTTAGTTATGAAATGGCTGAACTTGCGCCAGGAGATACCCAGCTTTATATCGATTTAAAAGGTCGAGATCCCGATGATGCTTTTTCAGACGTACCATACACCAAGGGGCAACTTTTTTTAATGTACTTAGAGCAAAAATTTGGTCGAAAGCGTTTTGATCAATTTATGCTGACTTATTTTAATGATCACTCGTTTCAGAGTTTGGGTACAAAAAACTTTGTTATCTACTTAAAAGAAAATTTAACACATAAATATCCAAATATTGTTAGCGACAAAAAGGTGCATGAATGGATTTATGAGCAAGGTTTACCCAGCGATGTACCAAAACCTAAATCAGATGCATTTAATGTTATTGATGACCAAATTGCGGCATTGATGGTTAATGAAATTACCCTTCAGCAGTTACCAACAAAAAAATGGACTTTGCATGAATGGTTGTATTTTATTAATAATTTACCTTTAGATATCAACATTAAACGGATGAGTGCTTTAGATAAAGCGTTTAAATTAACGTTGAGCACTAATGCTGAAATTGCTCATGCGTGGTATTTGTTGGCTATTCGTGCTGGCTATAATGTTGTTTATCCTGCCATGGAAAAATACTTAATTGCCATTGGTCGTCGTAAGTTAATTGTACCCTTGTATAAACAATTAGCGGCAACGGCGGAAGGTAAAGCATGGGCGAAAAAAGTTTATTTAAAGGCTCGTCCGGGTTATCACGGTTTAGCACAAGGCACTGTTGACGATGTTTTAAAATAAGTGTGGTGTTTAGTTTTAGCTCTGTTTCATAATATTGTTGCTTTGTTTTTTATTTAACTCAAACTAAAATAATACTGAGTCTACATTAGGAAGACTCAGTATTTTTTTGAGAAAAACACTAGATCCTGAAATAAATACAGGAAGACGTATTTTAACTACTGCACCAACAGCCGAAAGTATTTTGAGTGTAGCCCTTAGCATTGAGCACAGAGGTGAAAAAAATTGTTCAATTACAACCCCGTATGATACTGACTATTGGTTGATTCAGGCACCATAGCATTAATACTTTGCTCCATTTCGGTTTGATTATTTAACAGTTGCTCAAATTGTTGAATTAACGCTATTTTATTTGGTGATTGTTTGTCACCAGCACTAATATTGGTTAGATCGATCATGAAACCATCAAATAATTCGGCAAGATCGTTAATGATCTCCATATTTAAAAATTGATCTTGGTTATAAATGCTAGGATAACCCGCTTTTTGTTTATCAATCGCAAACGAAACCCCTTTCAGGTTGGTAATGCTGGTTGATTTATTACACGAGAGCATACAACCGTTATCTATGCGCGCTTTTTCACAGCCCACACTTTGCTGGAAAAAACACTGTCGACTGGTCATTAATAAGATTGGGTGATAAATGCTGTATAACAGTTTAAAATTTTCTGGGCGGGCGATGTTTCTTATTTGTTGGCGATTTATTTCATTGGAAATAAAAGCGCCGCGACAATCAAATTTTTCTTTTAATGCCATTAATGCATACGAATTAGTGGTATTTAAAAAAGGGCCAGCGATCCACTTAATACCTAATTGATAAGCTTTATAGGCGATACCCGTGTTATTAGTGACGATTAATTCAGGTTTTACTTCGACTAAAATATTCACTGCAACGTCATAATCTTTACCGATCAAAACAGCCGGAAACCACGGAATTAAACGAGGATTTTGTTTTAGAAAATCAATATATTTAGTACAACCGCGTTTGTAAGCGTCAGGCAATTTAAAGTAAATATCGGCATTACCTTTATTGGTTAAAGCACTATCGGCTAAAGTACTGTCATTTTCATCACAAATAAGTATTGATAATTTAGCACCATTACTTTTTTCAAGTTTGCTAACTCGCTCTAGCGGCGGCAAGGTAACCGCAGGCAGTGTCACTTTGCCATCATTCAATAACAATACAACTTGGTTTTTTAACGCGGTTAACTCTTTAAAAGGAATGCTTAAGCCCGTGGTAAAACCATCGAATGTTAATGCGTTCAGGTTAAATTGTGCATTGTTCAAACTTTTGAAACGTTTTTCAATATCGGTTTTATCAACAGTAGAGTTTTTTCTTTGGGTGAATACACTCTTTGAGCGCAGCACAAATTCTTTTGCCTCAACAGCAAAGCTATTTGTGGTTACTTTTACTGTTAAATGTGTATTAACATCTCCCGAGAAATTTAACAATAACGATATTTTTTCAATACTTAAACGTTTTATTTTCTCATGAACGCTGATATTAATTTGTTTTTTTTCAGCTTGCAAATTTTGCTCAACTTGATGTATTTGTACCACCGAAATCGTTTGCTCTTTATTGAAACTATTTTTTTTATTAGCGTTATGCAGTTTATTAAGCGCATGAATTTTTGAATTATCGCGAGGGTTATCAATAAACATTGATTGGTTTAAATCTCCGCGTAAAAAAGCATTAGAAAAATCGCGGTTAAATACCTTGTATAGGCGCTCGCCATCTTCCAGTAATTCACCAGTTTTAACAAAGCCATCAATTTGTTTGCGAAAACTATCAACCACGGTATGTACATAATTAGCACCTTTAATGCGACCTTCAATTTTGAACGAGTGAACGCCCGTCGTGATTAATGCGGGTAAATCAAAAAATGCAGAATTGTCTTTTAAATTTAAGGGAAAATTATATCCCGCGGCAGTGGTTTGATATTCTTCACGACAAGCTTGGCTGCAACGACCACGATTGCCTGAATTGCCAACGCTAGCAGAGGTTGAATAACATAATCCCGAAAAGGCAACACAAAGCGAACCATGCACAAACACTTCGGTTAATATGTCATTTTCTTTAGCGACTAGCGTTAATGCGGTTATTTCTCGTAAGTTTAATTCTCTAGATAAATTAACTCTTGAAGCGCCCAATTTTTTTAAAAAAGGGATCTGTCCGGCATTATGCGTAGTGAGTTGCGTTGAGGCATGAATATCTAGCGTTGGAAAATACTTTTCAATTAAGTTAAACATGCCAATGTCTTGCACAATAACACCATCTAGATTGGTATTGACCAATTTACTCAATAACTTGGCGAGTGATTTAAACTCTTGTTCTAAAATAACAATATTGAGAGTGAGAAAAATTTTACATTGATAGTGATGGGCAAGTTGAATAATGCCAACGAGTTGTTCAAATGAAATGTTAGCTGCGCGATTTCGGGCATTAAAGGTATCTAAACCGCAATATACCGCGTTGGCTCCCGCAATAATTGCCGCTTTGATCGCATCGAGATCACCACCAGGGGCTAATAATTCAATTTTATCACTCATGTATAGACTTAATTTTATCGGTTTAATTTAGAGGAAGGGATTTTACCTATATATTTAGCTAATATCGACAGTTTTGATTTGACCAGCCCAAGAATATATATCTTGAAATAGAAAGTAGTGGATTTGCCGCATAGTTAAAAAGTCAGAATTTTCTCTATTTAATAATCATCATTTTGAGGAAATTTAAGTGACGGGTTAATTGAGGTAAAAAGTGGCGTTATTCAGGGAAGTTTTTTTAGTTTACTGTGAAAGTGCGGCTATTTTACTTGGGGGTTTGTCTATTTTAGTGTTGTGATTGTTAATTAAAGCCTTCCATTTCATCGAGTGCTTTTCTGGCTTGTGCTATGGTGCAGTCACTAAGGGTAAGGAGTTCATTTATGCTGATGTCAGGATTAAGTTTTATTAAATGCAATAACTCATGATGACTTATTTGCGCTTTATTCTCTTTTAATAACTTAATTAACCACAGCCAACTTACTTCATTACTATTTTCGATTGCGATAATGATTTTTTGTAGTTGTTGTTGAGAGGCAATGAGACGCCAGTTTCTTGAACGACCAATACGTGATAATTCACTATCAGTTGCTCTAATAACCGTTTTAAGAGCGTAAGCTTTTAAGGAACGCCTTAAAAAAGAAGGTAAAATTATGGGTTTGATTTTGTACACTGGACATTTTAATTATTTTTTAATGACAAGCCAGTAACCGTTATATTCATGTTACTGGCCGATGCGTGTTCGCTTTAAATTACCATTTTTTCTTAGGCTGAAATAACATATCTAAATCATCTTCTTCTGATTTCGCTTTTTTCTCGCGATCAGCGGCATTGGTGGTTTTGAGCATTACCGTTATTTCTTCAAGTCGATCATTGATTTCATTTTCTTTTACTTGGGTGTATTCACTTTTATGGGCATGGTTGCTTAATGTGACCAATGCTTTTTCAAAATATTGGCGGGCAGAACCGATCATTTCTTTATTAAAGGCTTGGTTGCCGCGTTTAATTAAGCTTTCGATACTTATTTTAAGTTGCATTGCATCAAAACGTAAATCTTCACGCATAAAAGTTTGTGCATCTAGGGTACCCTTTGCTTGCTCGGATTTTAATATCACCCGTAATTTTTTAATGGTTTGTAATATTGCCACTAAATGTTGTTCGTTATCAGGTAAGATAAAGGGTTCTTCATTCATGGCGGTGTTTTGAGCAAGATCTTCTGATGCTTTTAGGCGTGATTCTAAATCATTAATACGACTTCTAGCACGTGAGTCGGGAACAATTTGCGCCATTCTTTTGGCTGCATTTAGGCTGCGTCGATTTAAAATTTCAACAATAGGAGGGTTTGGCGGTAAATTCCCCATATTGATGATCAGCTCTTCGGTTTCATCAATAATCGCTTTTTGTTTAGCGATCAATGCTCGTTTTTCCGCTTCTTGTTTTTCTTTATGTTGCTGAATTGCATTGATGATTATGACAATGACAACTAAAGCAATGATTAAACCAACAATAATACCTATCATAGTTAATTCTCGTTTTTTCAACTAATTGGTTAGAAGTTTACAAAAAATGTTTTGTAAAGCATAGAACTATGTTCATATTAAGCAGATAAATATTTTAAGCAAACATTGAAATAGTATTTGCTTATAATATTACACTTTTTTAACAATTAGATACATATTCAGGGTAAATAACCTAAATAAACCGTTCTTTATGAAATTTATTTACAGAAAACTAAAAGTTATATGGAAAGTGTTTTTAATAAAGGATATATTTTTACTCTACTAAAAAATAATAAACTAACTTATGAAGCTGCAACAATTACGATACATTGTCGAAGTATTAAATAATAACTTAAATGTTTCAGCCACGGCTGAAAGTTTATTCACCTCGCAACCTGGTATTAGTAAACAAGTTCGGATGTTGGAAGATGAACTTGGTATTCAAATATTTGGCCGCAGTGGTAAACATTTAACGCATGTTACTTCAGCTGGTCAAGAAGTGATAAATATTGCTAGTGATATTTTGTCTAAGGTTGAGGGCATAAAATCGGTCGCACGCGAATATACGCAACCGGATGAAGGTAAGTTACGTATTGCCACAACGCATACCCAAGCTCGTTATGCTTTGCCGGATGTTATTAAAGGTTTCATTAATAAATATTCAAAAGTGTCTTTGCATATGTATCAGGGTACACCAGTGCAAATAAGTGATGCTGCCGCAAAAGGCGAAGCTGATTTTGCCATTGCGACTGAGTCTTTGCATTTGTATAACGATTTAATCATGTTGCCTTGTTATCATTGGAATCGCAGTATTATTGTTAGAGCCGATCATCCATTAGCAAACAAACGTGATATTACGATTAAAGATATTGCTCAATATTCATTAGTAACCTACGTGTTTGGTTTTACGGGACGTTCTGAATTAGATAATGCCTTTAATGATGCAGGTTGTGAGCCTAAAATAGCGTTTACAGCTACCGATGCCGACGTTATTAAAACCTATGTACGCTTAGGTATCGGTATTGGTGTGATAGCCTCAATGGCGATAGATCCGAAAATTGATAGTGATTTAGTCGCCATTGATGCCAGTCATTTGTTCAATTCAAGTACGACAAAAATTGGTTTTAGGCGTGGTACCTTTTTACGAGGGTATATGTTCGATTTTATTGAACGTTTTGCACCGCACCTGAATCGTGATTTGATCACCAAAGCAATGTTACTAAAAAACAATGCTGAAATAGACGCACTATTGTCGGATATAGACTTGCCTACGCGTTAATTATTATTCATGACGTACCCACAATGAGATACTGAAATGAATTCAGCATGACGTATTCACAAATTCAGCATGGTGTATTCACAATGGTATGGGCACGTTATTATTTAAATAGAGACAATAAAAAACCAGCCGTTATTAATGACTGGTTTAAGTTTGCTGCTTCTATTTTGTCGGAGGGGATTTATCTCCGCAAAGCGCGCTGTTTTAGTTTAGTTACGTTTAATCCGCTGTTGCCCCTGCTGCTTTAGTTGGTACTGCTGAACTTTTATTGATAACATCGGCTACCATTGCAGAGCGTCCACTGGTTGTTAAACTGTTACGATCTTCGGCAATAAATGACGCGGTAGGTATTTCACCAACACTGCTGATGGTTTTAGGGGTTGTCATTGGTGCAGATCCCTTACCTTTAAGGCGTTTGCCCGCTGCTTTTTTAGTCTTAGTTTTAGTTTTAGCCTTTTTTTCTGTTGGCATTTCTACTGCGTTATTAGTGGTTGCCGTTTTTGTTTCAATGTTAGTTGCAACTATTACAGAGCTTGGAGCAACATCTTCATTTGTTACTTCTTTTTCAACTGGCTGAGTGTCAGCTGTGGCACTGCTTTTAGGGCTAGCTTCTGTTTCGTTAGTGGCTGCTTTAGTTTGTTCAATTTCTTTGTCAAGCGTGACAACAAGCTCTGGTTGTTCATCAAAAGGTAAATTTTGTTGAATTTCCGTTGTCTGTTCCTTTTTAACATTAGAAATGTCTGATTTTTGCGCTGTTTCCCTGGTAATATCTGCGTTAACAGTGGGTGTTTCAACACTAACTGTGTTAGTTGTGGCTGTTTTTTCTATAGTTAAGCTCTCTGAATTAGTACTTTCTTTCGTTGCTGCTTGTTCCGTTGTACTAACCAGTGCTACATTCTGACCCATATCATTGTTTTCTTGATGAGGATAGCGTACTTCAATGGGATCTTTGTTGGTTATGTTTTCTGTTTGATCCATAGTTCTTGGTGACGCATCTTGTCCTTCTTGACGACGACGACGCTGGCCATGAGAACGTAAATGACGAGGAGAGCGTCTATTGCGTGGACGATCTTCTCTGTTGGACTCAT
>CAZVPC010000013.1:7888-25504 GCA_964629005.1 uncultured Pseudoalteromonadaceae bacterium
CTTTATTGCTATCACGATCATTAAAGCTTTTATTACCCGCACTATCTTTTTGTTCATTTCTTTCGCTAGAGCGTTTGTTGCGGTTAGGTCGTCGTTGCTGAGCTTGTTTTTGAGGCTGACGGTTTTGCTGCGTTTTCTCTACTTTTTGCGTAACGTCAACTTTTTGTTCAGTGGCCTCGTTAGCACTAAATAAATTTTTCAACCAACCAAAAAGCCCAGTGCTTACAGTCGATTCTTTTACAATGGTCTTGTTTGCTGGTGTTGGCGTTTGTTTAACGTCTACTCGTTTTGGAGCACTCATACCATGCAAGGCGGGTTCATCGCGTTTGATGGTGTCGGTATTAAACTTAGGCATTACTGCTTGCTCGGTTTCAGCTTGTTTAATCGGCATTTCGTAGCTAACTTCTGCTACCGTTTCATCTTTACGTACGCGAATAACTTCGTATTGTGGTGTATCCATATGGGGGTTAGGAATGATCAATACCTTAACATTATGCTGTTTTTCGATGTGAAATACAGAGCGGCGTTTTTCATTCAATAAATAAGTTGCTACAGGAACCGGCACTTGTGCTTGAATATGTAAGGTATTTTCTTTAATGGACTCTTCTTCCATTAAACGAAGAATTGATAACGCTAATGATTCAACACCACGTACATGTCCGGTACCGTTACAGCGAGGACAAACACCTTGGCTAGTTTCACCAATTGATGGACGTAAACGTTGGCGAGACATTTCTAACAAACCAAAGCGAGAAATGCGACCTAATTGAATGCGAGCGCGATCTGGGCGAACAGCATCACGCATACGATTTTCAACTTCGCGTTGATGACGCACAGGGGTCATGTCGATAAAATCGATCACCACTAACCCGCCTAAATCGCGTAACCTTAATTGGCGAGCAATTTCATCGGCCGCTTCAAGGTTGGTGTTATAAGCCGTTTCTTCAATATCACTACCTTTAGTTGCTTTGGCTGAGTTAATGTCTATTGAGGTTAATGCTTCGGTAGGATCAATGACAATTGAACCACCTGACGGTAGTCTAACTTCACGTTGGAAAGCTGTTTCAATTTGCGTTTCAATTTGGTAATGAGTAAATAATGGGGAGTCCTGATCGTATAATTTAATTTTATTTAAAAAATCAGGACGAACTAACTCGATATGTTTTTTGACACTTTCGTAAATTTTGGGACGATCAACTAAAACCTCGCCAATATCACGACGTAAATAATCACGGATAGCACGAATAATAACATTACTTTCTTGGTGGATTAAAAATGGCGCAGAACGACCTTCAGCCGCATCAGTGATTGCTTGCCAATGGTGTACTAAAACACTTAAATCCCATTCGAGTTCTTCATAAGATTTACCAACACCAGCAGTACGAACGATTAATCCCATGCCATGAGGTAAATTTAATTTGCTTAACGAGGCTTTTAAGTCAGTACGTTCGTCACCTTCAATGCGACGAGAAATACCACCTGCTCTAGGGTTGTTTGGCATTAAGACCAAATAGCTACCAGCCAAGCTAATAAAAGTAGTGAGTGCAGCACCTTTTTGACCACGTTCTTCTTTGTCTATTTGAACAACAACTTCTTGCCCTTCTTTTAGAACTTCTTTAATGCTTGGACGACCTTTAAAGCTATAACCGCTAGGAAAGTAATTGCGCGCAATTTCTTTCATTGGTAAGAAACCATGGCGGTCTGCACCATAATCAACAAATGCAGCTTCAAGTGAGGGTTCAATGCGGGTTATTTTGCCTTTGTATATATTGGCTTTTTTCTGTTCGTGACCGGGGCTTTCTATGTCGAGATCAAATAAGGTTTGACCATCAACAAGTGCTACGCGCAATTCTTCTGATTGGGTAGCGTTTATTAACATACGTTTCATAGTTTATGTAACTCATTTTTTAAGTCACAGTACACTATTTGCATCTTCTTTAATTAAGAAGAAAAAAAGCACAAAAAGCAATCTTTTGCAATATAAACAGTGTTTTGTCTGCCTTTCAGCAGTCAAACTTGCCTTTAAATTGATCAACCTATTTGATCGGCAAGCTGTTTTTTAATGTTGATTGTTGTTTAAATTATAATGACTTCAATTAGTTAAAATTAACAGTTTCGATTATAATTTTACTTATCGCATCCAATAATTACATTGGTAATGTAATAAATAGTTTAATTATCTTTGTGTGCCTAGCAAGTACACTGTGTGCGGTATCTTTATGCTCAATTGCTGTGATATAAAATTAAATGTTGGGAAAATTCTTGCGCCTTTTTAGTTAAAGTCTTTTCAATTCATATTTATCAAAAAGGAGGCGAGTCACCAAAAATAATAGTATTAAGCTTATTTGTTGAGCTTGGTTGATACAATTTATAATATTGCTCTATTAGGCTGGACAATTTGTTTATGCATTTTATTTGACAGATTACACGCGTCAAATTCAGCAATAGGCCTTACTGTTAATATGTCACTTTTCACACTTTTTGTTTCGTGTTGCGCATATTAATGTGGCCGCATTTCGCCTCTTACTATTCGTTTTAGAGCACCTTTTGGGTGTTACACGCCAAGCAAATTAAATGACTTGCATGTAACTATCGCATTATCCCACTATATCGCGCCATAAGGCAATAAAAATGCGCTATTTTTTACGTTAAAGCTAAATTAAGTGTGATAAACTTCACATTATGAATGAAAGTAAAAATAAACGCTCAGCTAAAAGCGCAAGCAAAAGTGTGGCTAACCACTCCAATCAAGCCATAAATTCAATTGAAAAACCTCAAGTGAGATTTTATACCGCCGACAGTGAAGACGCAGGTCAAAGAATTGATAATTTTTTATTAAAAACCTTAAAGGGTGTGCCGAAAAGCCTGATCTATCGTTTGTTGCGCAAAGGCGAGATCAGAGTTAATAAAAAGCGCACTAAGCCGGATTATAAATTACAAAGTGACGATGTAATTCGTGTCGCACCTATTCGTATGGCTGAAAAGAATGCACCGGTATCAACTAAACTCAATGTTGTCGCCAATCTTGAAAGCCAAATTTTATATGAAGATGAAATACTTATAGTCTTAAATAAACCTTCTGGTATGGCGGTTCATGGCGGTAGTGGTCTAAGTTTTGGCATTATTGAAGCGCTGCGCGCATTACGACCACAAGCTAAAATGTTGGAGTTGGTACATCGTTTAGATCGAGATACTTCAGGTTGCTTAGTGGTTGCTAAAAAACGTTCGGCATTGCGGCATTTACATGAACAATTACGCAATAAAAAAGTACAGAAGTTTTATCATGCACTGGTTAAAGGAAGATGGTCGACTAAGTTAACGCGAGTAACAGAAGCGTTGAAAAAAAATGATCTTAAATCGGGAGAACGTGTTGTCGTTGTTGATAATATTAATGGCAAAGATGCGGAAACACGTTTTAAAGTTATTCAACATTATCATCATGCGACTTTAGTTAGAGCCTTTCCTGTGACGGGACGAACCCATCAAATACGGGTGCATTGTCAAGTTAAAGGTCATCCGATTGCCGGTGATCCTAAATATGGCTACGAAGATTTTGATGCTGAAATGAAAACTATCGGCTTAAAACGCTTGTTTTTACATGCGGCAAGTATCGAATTTACCCATCCACGTACTGAACAACGTCTTAAAATAGAGGCACCGTTAGAAAAGTCGTTACAGCAAGTATTAAAAAAATTAACAGCGGCTTAGGACTTAGGGCTTAGATCCTGACTTTCGTCAGGATCACGGTAATATTAGTCATGTGTACGTTATGCTGAATTTATTTCAGTATCTTGTGCTGCTAAAACATTAAGCCCTTGTTGTTTTAGCAAATCGACTAATTTTATTAGTGGCAAACCGATCAGGGTATTTGGATCATCCCCTTCAAGCTTTTCAAATAAACAAATGCCTAAGCCTTCACTTTTAAAACTACCTGCACAATTGTAAGGTTGCTCGGCGTGTAAGTAATTAGTGATATCTTCATTAGAGAGTTTTTTAAAGTGCACGGTAAAATGTTCAACTAATGACAGTGTTTTTTTTGTTTTAGTATCAAAAACACATAATCCGGTATGAAAAACAACTGTTTTAGCACTGAATTGTCGTAATTGCTTAAAGCCATTGTCGAAATTATGTGGTTTTCCCAAAATTTCGTTATCACAAACAGCAACTTGATCTGAGCCAATGATCAAGGCATCGGCAAATTCATGCGCAACCGCTTGTGCTTTTTCAATAGCTAAGCGTTCAACTAACTCAATAGGAGACTCATTGTTCAATTGAGTCTCATCAATGTTAGGTTTAGCGCATTTAAATGGTAAGTTAAGTTTTTCTAAAATACTGCGCCGAAAGGGTGACGTTGAACCTAAAACTAAAGTTTTCATTAAAATTCTTAAAATAAATTAAAACACATAATGGCAGTACTATGGGGTGCAATGATTCATTTTTAAAGGTTATTTTGAGTTTACACTTGTTTTTGTTTGCCAAACCATATCAAGATGACAGTAAAAATAGCACATGTTAGAGTGCCGTCACTTTAATAAAAATAATGATATGAAACAGGAAAAACTTTGGAACTAGGCACAATTATTTCATTAACACTTTATTTTATACTGATGCTTGGCATTGGTTTCTATGCTTATCGAAAATCTACCAGCGATGTTTCAGGTTATATGCTTGGCGGACGCAGTTTAAGCCCTAGTGTTGCGGCTTTATCAGCGGGAGCATCGGACATGAGTGGTTGGATGTTAATGGGTTTACCCGGCGCAATGTATATATCAGGGATGAGTAGTTTGTGGATAGCAATTGGACTTATTATTGGCGCGTTTCTAAATTACTTAATTGTGGCACCACGCTTAAGAACGTATACCGAAGTGGCGAATGATTCGATCACCTTACCTGATTTTTTTGAAAACCGTTTTAAAGACAAATCACGGTTATTACGCGTAGTTTCGTCGGTAGTTATTGTGGTGTTTTTTACGCTTTACACCTCAAGTGGAATTGTTGCCGGTGGTAAATTATTTGAAAGTTCGTTTGGTTTGAATTATGAATTGGGTTTGTATGTTACCGCCGGTGTAGTGGTGGCTTACACACTATTTGGTGGTTTTTTAGCGGTGAGTTTAACCGACTTTGTGCAAGGTTGTATTATGTTTATCGCCTTGGTTTTAGTTCCTATTGTTGTTATTAATGACGTTGGGGGTATTAGCGCAATGCAAGCAAGCGTAGCAAAAATAAACCCTGATCTGCTGAATATTTTCAATGGAATGAGTTTTCTTAGCATTCTATCGGCAATGGCTTGGGGATTAGGCTATTTTGGTCAACCGCATATTATTGTACGTTTTATGGCCATACGTAGTGTAAAAGATATGCCAACTGCTCGTAGGATTGGCATGAGTTGGATGATTGTTGCATTGATCGGTGCCATGGCAACTGGCTTTGCGGGTATCGCTTATGTCGCTAAAACAGGTTTGATAATTGATGATGCAGAAACTATTTTTATTGTGCTATCACAATTGTTATTTAGCCCTTTAATTGCTGGTTTTTTATTGGCGGCAATACTTGCGGCGATCATGAGTACTATTTCATCACAATTGTTAGTAACATCTAGCTCATTGACAGGTGATTTTTATCAAGCTTTTTTACATCAAGATGCCAGCGAAAAACAATTAGTATTGGTTGGGCGGATCTCTGTGTTATTGGTCGCGTTGGTTGCGATTTATATGGCTTATGATCGAAATAGCACTATATTAACGTTGGTTAGTAATGCATGGGCAGGTTTTGGTGCTGCATTTGGGCCAGTAGTTATTGGCAGTTTATATTGGCAAAAAATGAATCGTAATGGTGCTTTGGCGGGGATGCTCACAGGGGCTGTTACCGTATTAGTGTGGATTTATGCACCCATTACTATTAACGGTCAATCACTCAGTTCATTGATGTATGAAATTGTACCGGGTTTTATATTATGCTCGTTAGCTATTTATGTAGTGAGTAACTTTACTGGTGAGGTTGAGCCAAACGTTATTGAAAAATTTGATGAAATGTTAACGCATCATCGTTAAAAAATTAAAGCCGTGCTTGATCTTAAATTCAGGCACGGCTTTTTGGCGACTCAATACTAAGTTTTTATCAGCGTATTCTTAATATAACGGTCAACTAAACGTTCTAAAATTGCTAACGGTACGGCACCATTTTTCAATATAACATCATGAAAATCGCGCAAATCAAATTTATCGCCTAATGCTAATTTTGCTTTAGCACGTAAGGATAAAATTTTCATCATGCCAATTTTATATGAGGTTGCTTGACCGGGCATGACAATATAGCGTTCAATTTCAGAAGTAACATCACTAAGTGCCATGCCAGTATTGGCTTTCATATAGTCAATGGCTTGTTCACGAGTCCAACGTTTTGCGTGAATGCCGGTATCAACCACTAAGCGTACAGCACGGAATAACTCAGCTTGTAAGCGACCAATATTATCAAACGGATCTTTTTCAAAACCTAACTCCCATGCTAAATGCTCAGCGTATAATGCCCAACCTTCGGTATAAGCAGTGAACGGCGACATTCTACGGAAAAATGGTAATCCTTCTAGCTCCATTGCGACTGCTATTTGAAAATGGTGTCCAGGAATGCCTTCGTGATAGGCAAGGGTGCGCATGCTATATTTTGGTGTGGCCTTCATGTCGTAAAGGTTAGCAAAAAAGCGACCGGGACGACTGCCATCAATGGCTGGCTGTTGGTAATAAGCACCGGGTGCTGTTTTTTCTTTAAATTTGGGAATACGAACTACTTCCATACCCGCTTTGGGACGAATTCTAAAAGCATCATCTAAACCCGCATTAACTTCATCAAGAATTTTTTGATAATCTTTTAATACTTGT
Source organism: uncultured Pseudoalteromonadaceae bacterium (assembly GCA_964629005.1). Classification (GTDB taxonomy): domain Bacteria; phylum Pseudomonadota; class Gammaproteobacteria; order Enterobacterales; family Alteromonadaceae. The sequence continues at coordinate 14,764 of CAZVPC010000013.1, forward strand.
GCGCGACCTTCATCACTATCAGGATAATAAAAACGAGGATCGTCTGCCATTGCTTCTATTGCGGCAGAAAACCCCATTGAAACATCAAAACCTTGTGTGGTTAATATTGATAAAATTTCAGCTTGAATACGATCAACTTCACTTAAACCAATTTGATGAATTTCATCTGCGCTGTAATCTGTAGTGGTAAAAAACTTCAACGATTGTTGATAAGCAGCATCACCATTAGGCAAATGCCAGAAACCATCGTCAGTACCTGCTTTATCGGCTAAAACAGTAAAGTAATCAATAAATAATTGATAGGCAGGATGCACATAATCTTTAATGTTAAGCTCAGCAGTCGCTAAAATTTTACTTTGCTGTTCGCTGGAAATGCCGTCAGCTTTTTCCATTTTTGTTTTTAGTGACGTATAAAGAATGTTGTCTTTCACCGGTGTGGCAACAAAATCTCGCATTTCTGTGAGCACCCTATCGATAACAAATTTTGGTGGAATAATACCTTTTTGTTCGCGAATTTTAAGACCTTCAAGGTTTTGTTCAAATTTAACTTTAACTTTTATCAAGCGTGACAAGTAATTTTCTGCATCGCCTACTGAATTAACCTGATGTGAGGCTTCCATAAAACTTGGATAACCATTTTGTACACCAAACAATTGGTTAACAGGGTAGTTGTAATAGCGAAATTTTTCAGAAGATTCAGCAAAATCAAGCAAATACATCGCTATTTCTTTTGATAACTGCTCGTCTTCGGTTAAATCTTCATCCTGATAAGTTAATAAAGTTGCTTTAATTTCTTTGAGTTTGGCGAATAATTCATCGGTTTTTTCGGGACGATCGTCATCTAATTCGGCATTATGGCTAGTAATGCCAAATGATTCTAAAAAACCGAGTGAGGTTAATGTTTCAGGACTATCAAAGGCAATTTTTATTAAGGTTCTGTCTAAAAATGCTCTTAAATAGATGGGCTTTTTTGCGTACCATTCATGGCTCGCAAAAGCACCGCCAATAATAAGTATTGTTAATAGGCTTATACCAAGCCATTTAGCTATTTTTTTGATCATCTTTTCCTCGTTTTTATTATAAAGTTATTGGGGATAATGTTTACGAAACTAAATTATCATTGTTATTGCTGAGATCAAAAAATAGTTTGTAATAAAAAATTAACAAACAGAGTTCATTACAATAGTTTTGTACAAAAAGCCAATATTTTCAGTGCTGCACATAACAGACATGAGCGAATATTTAAATTCGGCAGATAACGACCGTGAGGTACGTCAATCAAACGTTCCTGATGTTGAAAACTTATTAAGTAGGGTTAAATTGAACTAGGCTGCTGTGAACTCACTTTCGCGATTGTTTTTAATGTCAAATTTTAACAATCGTTTCTACTTTAAAGTTATGCTAAGGTGGGTTTATGTACCTACAAGCACCTTAAAGTGCAGGAATTCCCCTCCTAGCATATTATCGGTATGTAGCTTTGCTGAGGCTAGCTATTGTGTTCATGGATGTTGTATGCAATTAAAAATAATAATAAAATATATTTTGTGTTCAGTTTTTTTATTGGTTTGTCGTGTCCATTCGGCAAATACTCAATTCACTAGTGATGTACTTGTTGATCCTGCTGAAATTAATCGTCAACCTTGGCAAAGCTATCAAAAATTAAATGCCTTTGAAATTAAAAATAGTACTCTAACTGGAAATTCTTTATTAATGCTGTTACTACGTAAGGCACAGGCAGAAAACCTATTATATTTTTTCAAAAGGTTAGAAAAAACCGTTAATAAAGCTCAACAATTGGTAACACCATATACCCCTGTAGAAATTACTAGTCAATTAAATGTTTATGCGGGTTTGGTTGCACAACGTAATGGTTTTTATGCGTTGTCGGTCACTTTATTTAATAAAGCTATTAAGCAGGCCACCGATGCTAATTTGTTGCGAATTTATATTATGGCCAAAAGCGAATTAGCCTATACTCGCAGTTTGTCTGAACTTTATGAAACCTCTTTAAACGAAATTCAAAAGGCGTATGTTGAAGCATTTACTCTAGGTGATCAATTTTTGTTGGCAAACATAAACGAAACCTATGGTGCTATTTATGGTTATTTGAAAGAGTATGATAAATCGATTGAGTATTATGAAAAGGCATTAGATAGTTACGAGCGGCTTGGTTATCAAGCCCATATTGCTGAAGCTATATACGGTATGGCTTCTACTTACCGATATTGGGGGAAATACGATTTAGCTATTGCTAAATTTAAACTTTATATTCAAAAAATTTCGTATACACCCAACACTGATATTAGTTTTTTTGGCCATTATGGTTTAGGAATGAGTTTGGCCGAAAAAGGGAGTTGTATACAAGCTTTGGTTATTATAAATACCGCGCTCACTTTGCATGGTCAAGTTGATTATAACGCTGAGTTATATAAACGAAAAGCGAGTTGTTTAATTGAATTAGGGCGGTTAGGTGAGGCTAAACAAGCATTAGATGCGGCAAAAAAAATATTCATTAGTATTCCAGAACTAACCAATACACGTTGGCAACTTGAGGTACTAAAAATTTCAGCGAATCTAGCGCATGCGTACCATGATGATAAACAAGCCTATTTATTGATGAACGAATTCCACCAAAAAAGTACAAAACTGCAATTGAAAAATTCTTCTGAACGTTTGATCAAAGTCCGTTCTGCACTTGAAATAGATCGCAGAGATACGGAAATATCCTTGCTGCATCAACGAGCAAAAGTGCAAGCTTTATTAATGGAGAAGAAACGTCAACAGGTAAATTCACAACACTATTTTATTATTGTTATTGTTATTTTTATTATCTTAATTTTGATTTTTTTACTTGCCCAGCATAAATATACTCGGCGATTATTAGCAATATCTGTTCATGATTCATTGTCAGGATTGTTTAACCGTAAATATATATTTGATTTTTTGGAAAAAACTATAACAGCAACATCGTTAAAAAAAGGGAATTTGGCTGTTATATTACTCGATATAGATGATTTTAAGCACGCTAATGATCATTATGGTCATCCATTTGGCGATCAAGTGATTAAACAAATTTCAACTATTTGCCAAACAACCTTAAGAAACGAAGATGTTGTCGGTCGTATTGGTGGTGAGGAGTTTTTGTGTGTACTACCTAGAACTGATCAAAGGGAAAGTAAACGTATTGCCCAGCGTATGTTATATAATATCGCTCAACATAGTTTTTTAACTAAATCGGGTGAATACTATTCCACGACGGTAAGTATTGGTATTGCTAACATAACACCAAAAACGAGCAACAGCACTGAACTCTACGTACAAGCCGATAAGGCACTTTATCATGCTAAACACTTAGGGAAAAATTTGATTATTTCTTACCAAGATATTGCTGATAAAGTGGGTTAATATTTTATTTAAAATCAATTCAATGCACAAGAATATGCTTTCTAAAAATATAAATATTGTTGCTCAACAAGTTATTTGTTTACAGCAAGCTTATATAAAACAACTAGGTTTTGTTGCTCATATTCATTTTGAGTTAGAAGGCTGCTTTGAAGTTAACCATACCAACACCATTAATTATGGCAAAATTAATCGGCTTCTTTCTTCACTAAGTATTGATGGTGAGTTAGTCACTGAATACTGGAAAAATCAATGGGAATTTGTTTCCCACTTCAATGGTCAATCTCCACTTAAAGAAGCACATAATTTAAATTTTATTATCACTAAATTACCAAAATTAATAGATCAATACTGTGCTCAGCTTGGAATTACTAAAACTTTAATTCGACCGGTAGTGTGGTCTGGTGATAGAGGTAAGCTTGCTCAAGGTTGCGAGACTATTTTTGCGGCAGATAGTCGCGAGGTTCATATCCCTAATGCTATTCAAGTCAATGTGAGTGTAAGTGAGTTGATTGGCGACAAAGCAGGGAAAAATATCGTTGCTCAAGGCGATTTTGGTGAACGATTGCAAAATTATTTTTTGCAAACTAGTCGAGCTTGTTGTTTATTATATTTGCCTGAAGACGAAGCCTTTGAGCGTTTGGCCTTAAAAACCAAGTATGGGCTGGCAAAAGAGCTATGTTCGCCTATTGATATTTCTGGTGGTCATCAAGGTAGTATTGCTTTATATCGACAAAAGGGTAAACATAATCAGCCTTTAGGTTTAAAACCTTTACTATATGGAAGTGATCATCAAATTATTTTAAGTGAACAAAATTGGCATAAAACCGCACGAATTGAACATAGACTTGGTGCATCAAGTGTTTATTATAATTCATTTGTTAATGTGGTTTTTGCATTAGCGAATGTTATTGCCGCATTAGAAAATGACTATGTAAACCGTTCAACACCAGAGCAAACAAAAATATTGAACAGTTTACCCATATCGTTGTATAACTCGGAAAAAGAATGGGGTGCTGTTGAACTTTTTTCTCAAGATGTTTGGTTTGAAAATGAGATAAATAAGGTGCAAGCGAAAATGTCAGCGACTCAAGAAAAAACACAGTCGTTAGTTGAATTAAGTAATGGCTTTGGTGCTCTATCTGGTGCTTTAGGAACACAATTAAAAGCACAGATATTGGCTCGGTATATTTTACCCCCTATACAGATATAAAAAAGTAGAAATAAGGTTATGACTATTATTAATAAGCAACTTAAAACTCTATTACTAACAGGCGATAAAGTTGAACACAAGAAAGCAGAATTAAAACAATATTTTAAAAATACTTGGGCAACGTATGAATCAATCTTCTCCTTAATTAATGCCGATGAAGCTTACTATTTAAGACCTGAGCCCCTACGGCATCCACTTATTTTTTATTTTGGTCATACCGCCACTTTTTATATTAATAAATTAATTTTAGGTAAATATATTGGGCAACGCATCAATAAAAAATTAGAAGCTATTTGTGCTGTTGGTGTTGATGAAATGAGTTGGGATGATCTTAATAGTGAGCATTATGATTGGCCAAGTGTTGATGAAGTGAGGCAATATCGTCGACAAGTAGCTTCTTTGATTGAACAACTGATTGATAACTTAGATATAAACTTGCCAATTGATCAAAATTCATTAGCGTGGATCATCTTAATGGGTATTGAGCATGAACGTATCCATCTTGAAACCACCTCAGTGATCATGCGGATGCTTGATCTCAAATTTTTAACTGCGAATGAAAATTGGCCAATGTGCGAAAGGGCTGGGCAAGCACCTAGAAATAGCTTTCTTAGTGTTCAAGGTCGAACAATAATATTAGGCAAACCTGAACATGATGCGACTTATGGTTGGGATAATGAGTACGGAAGACAGTTGCTTGAGGTAGATGAATTTGATGCTTCTGTGTACTTAGTTTCAAATCAAGAATTCCTTGAATTTATGCATGATGGTGGTTATCAAAAGCTTGAGTATTGGACAACCGAAGGGCAACAGTGGCTAGCTTATTCTAAAACAATTATGCCAATATTTTGGTCTAAACGAGGTGAGCATTATTTTCAGCGTAATTTATTGAACGAAATACCGTTACCGTTAAATTGGCCAGTTGAAGTTAATTATTTGGAAGCTAAAGCTTTTTGTCATTGGAAAGATCAGCAAAGTGAACAGCATATACGTTTACCAACAGAAGCAGAATGGTCTTGTTTACGCGCGAGTATTTCTACTGATCTAACGACTTGGCAAACGGCTCCTGGTAATATTAATCTTGAATATTTTGCTTCATCTTGCCCTGTTGATCTGTTTGAAAATGAAGGTTTTTACGATGTTATTGGTAATGTTTGGCAATGGACAGAATCAGCAATAGATGGTTTTGAAGGGTTTGAAGTTCACCCTATATATGATGATTTTTCGACACCTACATTTGATGGTAAGCATAATTTGATCAAAGGAGGTTCATGGATTTCAACGGGGAATGAAGCGATTAAAAATTCTCGTTATGCATTTCGTCGTCATTTTACACAGCATGCTGGATTTAGATATGTGCGATCAAAAAATGATCAATTGCCTTTGGTTAAAGTTAATCACTACGAAACCAATAAGGATGTTTGTCAACAACTTGATAGTCATTATGGTAATAATAATCCATTATCACAAAAAAATTACCATAGTCAAATTACTAATGCGGTTGTGGAGCTTGTTAAGCGTTATCAGTGTTCAACGGCAAAGTTTCTTGATTTAGGTTGTAGTGTTGGTCGTAGTTCTTTTGAATTGGCACCGTATTTTGAGCAAATAGATGGTGTTGATTTTTCTGCACGTTATATTCAGCATGGGGTGAAATTGCTACAAGGCAATTCTGTTCGTTATATAATTGAAAATGAAGGCGATATAGTTGATTTTAACGAAATAAGTTTAGCGGGTTTAGGATTGCAAAAACCGAGCAATTTAATATTTAGTCAAGGAGATGCGGTTAATTTAAAATCAGTATTCAAAGATTACGATGTTATTTTAGTACAACATGTACTTGAAAATTGTTATAACCCTAAACTATTTCTTGCTAGCATTCATCAACGACTTAATGAGCATGGATTATTATTTTTGTTAAGTAATTACCATTTTAATCAGGCAACAACTGAAAAAAGCAATTGGCTTGGTGGGGTAAAAGTTAATGGTGAAAATGTCACGGGTTTTGATGGCGTGGAACAAATATTAGTTGAACAATTTGACTTATTAACCCAGCGAGAATTAACCCGACCTCTTAAAGTGAATAAGCGCAACTTTTTAGTCAATAATATTCATTTAACGTTATGGAAAAAACGGCGATGAGCATAAAATTTTCGTTAGATTTTTATCAGTGTAGCGTTAATTATTTGTAAATATATTTCGTGGTGTTAATCTTCAGTTACAAAGATTAAAAAAAGTTCATTTTTTTTCAAAAAAAAATTATGAAAAAAAGTTGCTATTTTGAAAATACAAACTACGAAAATCTTCGCATGTCAACAGGTTGCTATTCAGCTAGAGCCATTGAATATGCTGGAATCTTTTGTATGTCGTGTTTTTTTTAAGCAATATACTTTTTTAATACTAACGCCAAAGAGGGCGTGGTTTTAAAAAATCTTACTTTCTACCCCCCTTGTAAAGCTGGACTAGCTGATCTATAACTAGTTAACTCTATTGATTTAAAAAGTGATTAAAAAAATCATTTATTGATCTAGAGCATGAAAAAATATAAAAAAAATAGTAATAATTCAAAATAGTAAGCACTTCACCTGATTTTATTTTTGAATGTACAATTTGATTAATAAATTAGGTATTTTATGACACCTGATACCTACTAGGTATTGTTGATATGGTTGCACTTTGAATTGTTACTAAAATAAGCTGAAATAAACACAACATAGTTAAGTTTGGGAAGGAAATAATATGTCTATTAAATTTCGTGCTGGCACGCTAGCCTTTGCTGTGGCTGCTGCCTTAGGTACTACGCATGCATACGCTGCAACTGATGATGCAGCGGTAGAAAAAGTAGAAAGAATCGTAGTGGTAGGTTCTCGCGCTGCTCCTCGTTCTATTGCCGATTCACCGGTACCAGTTGATTTGATTGATGCTGATGAATTAAGAAAATCGGGTTCAGGCGATATGCTTGATGCCTTGGTCAGTGCCGTGCCATCGTTTAATGCGCGTGCACAACCGATCAGTGATGCAGCGACCTTGGTAAGACCAGTTAATTTACGTGGTTTATCATCAGATAGTACCTTGGTATTATTAAATGGTAAGCGTCGTCACCGTGCGTCGGTTATTGCTTTCCAAGGTGGTGGTATTAACGATGGTGCTCAAGGTCCTGATATTTCGGTGATCCCCAGTATCGCCTTGAAACAAGTAGAAGTATTGCGTGATGGTGCATCAGCACAATATGGTTCGGATGCTATTGCGGGTGTAATGAACTTTGTTTTAAAAGATGATGCCGATGGTGGTTCGTTATCTGTTAAACAAGGGCAATACTATGCAGGTGATGGTGCCCTAACTATTGTTGATGGTAATATTGGTATGCCTTTTACCGATGATGGTTTTGCCAATTTAAGTTTTCAATATAAAAATGCTGATGCAACTATTCGCAGTGTACAACGTACTGATGCACAAGGTTTAATTGATGCGGGCAATACCGCAGTTCGTAACCCTGCCCAAATTTGGGGTAATCCAGATATAAGAGACGATATAACTTTGTTTGGTAATGTTGGCCTTGATTTAGGTGATGATAAAGAATTTTACATGTTTGGTAACTACTCTGAACGTGATGTTGAAGGTGGATTTTATTATCGTAACCCACAAAATCGTGGCGGTGTTTTCACCAAAGATGGTGCAAATGGTGGTAAACAGTTACTTGTAGGCGACGCTGATGGTGTTGGTCAAGGGATCCAATGTCCAACGGTTAATATCACGAGTGGTAATGTTTTAGGACAAGCCGATTATGGTTTAATTGCTGATCCAAACACGCCGGTTGGTCAAAATTGTTTTGCCTTTAACGAAATGTTTCCTGGTGGTTATACGCCACAATTTGGCGGTAATATCGTTGATACTGCGTTAACTATGGGGACAAAGGGGGAAATTAAAGGTGGATTTTTAGATGAAGCCCTTTACGATATTAGTGGCTCGGTGGGTCGTAGTGCATCGACATATTATTTAAAAAATACGATTAATCCTTCATTAGGGCCAAATCAACCTGCTGATCATAATTTTCAAACCGGTAAATATATTCAGCTTGAGAAAACCTTCAATTTTGATATATCTAAATTGATTGAAATAGGTTTAGACGAACCAATGAATTTTGCCAGTGGTCTTGAATGGCGTGAAGAGAGCTTTGAAATAACTTCAGGTGAAAAAGCGTCATGGGAAGCGGGTCCTTTAGCAGATCAAGGTTTTAGCATTGGTTCACATGGTTTTAAAGGTTTTGGTCCTGAATCTCAAGGAACTAATACCCGTCGTAGTGTTGCTGCTTATATTGATACTGAGGTTTATTTCACTGAAGACTTTATGATGGGTGGTGCGCTGCGCTATGAAAATTATTCTTCATTTGGTGATACTTTAAATTATAAATTAACTACGCAATATTCACTAACGGATGATTTCTCCTTGCGTGGTTCTATATCAACTGGCTTTAGAGCGCCAACCGTTGGACAAGCTAATGTAACTAATACACAAACGTCATTTGTGGGTGGTGAATTAGTCGAATCAGCATTATTTCCGCCAACAGATCCTGTTTCACAGGTATATGGTGGTAAAGAGTTAACACCTGAAAAATCAGATAGCTACTCTCTTGGTATGGTTTATGAAAATAACGGTTTTTTCTTAACGGCTGATTATTACAATATCAAAGTACGAGATCGTATTGCACAAACGGATAGATTTAGTATTTTGCCAGAAAAATATGCTCAGCTAAGAGATGCGGGAGTTGCTAATCCTGAGTTGTTAGGCGCGGTGAGCTTTTTTGCTAATGATTTCAATACTACCACCCAAGGTTTAGATCTTGTTGCTAATTATAGTATGGAATTATTTGGTGGTGATACTCAATACAGCTTAGCCTATAATTGGAATGATACTAAAGTTACTAAGTACTCAGAGGCAACGGGTGCATTTAAAGCAAGACGCCTAGAAGATGGTATTCCAGCCAATCGAGCGACTTTTACTGTTTCTCAGTCTTGGGATGCAGCAAGTGTGTTTGTTCGTGCTAATTATTATGGTACTTACTTTGCAACTCACGCAGATGAAAATGATCCATCTTTCTATGATATGGCAGCGTCAGCGGTTACTATCGATTTTGAAGCAAGCTATTTCTTAAGCGAAAGTTTAACATTGACAGCTGGTGCAACTAACTTGCTTGACCAAAAAGCGCAACGGTTACAAAAAGGCATTGATGGAGTATTAGGTGCACAATATTACGAAAGTGGTCCATTTGACTATAATGGTGGTTTCTACTACGTGAAAGCAACTTATAACTTTTAATATTATTTAAAGTTTATTTTGTGAAAACACCGTGTAATGAAAATTGCACGGTGTTTTTTTAGTATTATTGGCGCGATCATTAGATGCTAAAACGAATTCAGCATCGATACACGTCGTCATGCTGAATTTATTTCAGTATCTATTTTAGCTTTGATCTCTTTAATAGCATTTAATCTCGCTTGCTCAATGGCGTGTTTGATTGCCACTCCTTGTAAACCTTGCTGAACAAATTTTTGTGCTGTTATTTCTCTTGCTGCATGAGCACAAGTACGTAAATAGTGCTTTTGTGGATAAGGCCTATTTTCTAAACCCAAGCGACCACGAAAATCAGCTTCACAGGCAGTGAGAAAAAACTCAAATTGTGCAGGTTTACGCCAAATGTCTAAAATATTAAACAGCTTTAACAGTGTTTTGGCTTTTAGTTCAAGGGCTTTATGGCAATGTAGGTGAAATTCACAGACTAACAAGGCTAGTTGTTTAATTTTATTTTGCACTTTAAATTGTTGGCATGCTTTTTCGACGAGTATTAAGCCTGATTTTTCATGACCTTGATGACTTGGGTAATATTGAGCGGGCGTTAGGTTTTTTCCTAAATCGTGACACAGTGCGGCAAAACGAATTGAGATCTTGTCATTGTTCTTCTCGGGTATTTCTTTTGTAAGCAAGCAAGCTTGTTGTAATACCATTATCGTATGAAACCATCTAAATATCTCATGATGCAATTGTATTGGGTTTGGAATACCCCATATATTGTCTATATCACGCCATATCTGTTTCAGTGGCTGAAAACGACGTAATATTTGAAAGAAAACA
>CAZVPC010000014.1:0-17243 GCA_964629005.1 uncultured Pseudoalteromonadaceae bacterium
TAAATGATTCTATTTCGTTTGTGATACTTTTGTTAACTTTAGCAAATTTTATGGATTCATTTATTTGTCGAGCCTCGCTACGCTCGTGTCGACCTACATTGTGTAGGTCATCTTGGTAGGTTGTATTGGTAGAACATAGTTTTCTGCGACGAAATAAAAAAGCGATTACGCTATTTTTTGTAAATGACTAATAATATCATTCGACTCATATAACCATTGTACCTGTTCATCTTTTACAATACGTAAACATGGCACAGTCGCTTTACCACCTTCACTAATTAATTCTTCACGGTAATCATCCTGTTGATTAATATTACGCAATTCTATTTTTAACGCATTGCGCTTTATTGAACGACGTACTTTGACACAAAAAGGACAAGCGGGTAATTGATAGAGCATTAGGTTTTTAGTGCTCTGATCAATTTGTTGTTGTTGTTCAGTACTACGTTTAATCGCTGTTGGCGAAAAAATAGCGCTAAATAATAAAATAAGACGACCTATTGGCCAGCGAATTAAAAACATAATAAATTTCATTAATTACCACGATATCTAAAAATAAAAGATCATTTTAACATATTATTAGTTAACTGACCGACGAGTATTAAAAACAATTTCAAAAGTTATTCTCATTGTTCCCAACTGTGTTCATTCGCCAAACACCAAGGATCCAACCAATTATGCGGGATCATTTCATCGTTCAATAAACAATTTTCATTAATGAATTCATAAAGTTCACCAAAATGATGGATTTCACTATTATGAGTGCGTTGATTCATATGATGCGGTTTTATCTGTGTTAAATATTGCAGACCTGTGGCACCTAAAAATTCCATTAAATTAGTGATCATAGCTTGATGAAATTGATAGACACGATATCCTTTTTTATCTACGTCAAGTGCGTTATAACGCCGAGCATCTTGGGTCGCAATACCCGTAGGACATTTGTCGGTATTACAATGTCTTGATTGAATACAACCTAACGCTAGCATCATTGCTCGGGCAGAATTTACCGTATCGGCTCCTAACGCTAATAAACGAAAAATATGGAAAGCAGAAAAAGTTTTCCCCGAGGCAATTAAACGAATATTTTTACGCAAGCCACAGCCAATTAAAGCATTGTGAACAAAAACCAAAGCGTCACGCAACGGTGTGCCTACAGAATTAGTTAATTCAATGGGTGCTGCGCCAGTACCACCTTCACCACCATCAATGGTAATAAAATCTGGTTGTATCTTGGTGCTAAGCATCGCTTTACAAATAGCTAAAAATTCATCCTTTTTACCAATACAAAGTTTAAATCCAACGGGTTTTCCACCAGAAAGATCACGCAGTTGTTGAACAAAATGAAGCAATTCAACAGGAGTTGAAAAAGCATTATGTGCGGGTGGTGAAATAACGTCTTTACCCATTGGCACATGTCGAATATCAGCAATTTCTTGAGTTAATTTTATCGCCGGTAAAATACCACCATGACCCGGTTTTGCGCCTTGAGATAATTTAATTTCGATCATTTTAACTTGCTCAAGCGTTGCTTTTTCAGCAAATAAATCCGCATTAAAATTCCCCTCATCATTTCGACAACCAAAATAACCGGTACCAATTTGCCAAATGAGATCACCACCATGCTTTAGATGATAGGGACTTAACCCCCCTTCACCAGTATTATGAGCAAAGCCACCTAATTGTGCTCCTTTGTTTAAAGCCAAAATCGCATTTTTACTGAGTGCGCCATAGCTCATCGCAGAAATATTTAAGGGTGAAGCTAGATAGGGTTTTAAGCAATCTTTACCACCAAATTTTATCCTTGGATCATGATCAATAACGGTTTTAGGTGCGAGTGAATGATTTACCCACTCGTAGCCATTGCGATAAACATCAAATTGAGTACCAAAGGGACGAGTATCACGAACGCCTTTGGCTCGCTGATAAACCAGATCTCGAAACTCTCGATTGATTGGCCGACCATTAATATTAGACTCGACAAAATATTGTTGAATTTCAGGTCGAATTGATTCAAATATGTACCTAAAATGCCCAAATACTGGATATAATCGCAACAAAGTATGCTCACTAAAATATAAATCGTAATATCCGAGCGCAATAAACGGCACAATGATCACCAATAACAATGAAGCATCCGCCCAAAAAACACCTAAAAACAAGGTAACCAATAAACTAGCAAGACTAATTAATGTAAACCAGTGACGCGCTGAAAGTTGAGGCATATTGATCCTATTTTTATTTAAATTATCCAATGATAAGACCTCCATTGTCAAAAAAGCATTCAAAAAAAGAGAGTAAAAATAAAGAATTATCTTTTACTCTCGCTTGTTAACTCAAACGTTATTGCGTTTAAATAAACACTAGATGTCCGTTGTCTTCATCAAGCTTCACCGTTGAACCTGCATCATAAGCACCAGTTAATATTTTTTGAGCTAATGGATTTTCAATACCATTTTGTATGGCTCTTTTTAAGGGTCTAGCGCCAAAAATAGGATCAAAACCAGCAGCAGCAATCAAGGAAAGTGCCCGTTCCGATACCGTTAAACTAATCTCTTTTTCAGCTAAACGATGACGAAGTGCATTAATTTGAATCGCGGCAATTTTTTCAATTTGCGCTGATAGCAAAGGATGAAAAACCACAGTATCGTCAATTCGGTTGATAAATTCTGGCTTAAAATGTTGACCAACTTCGGCCATCACTTTCATTTTCATCGCTTGATACTGTTCATCACCCGCAAACTCTTGGATCACCTCAGAGCCGATATTTGAGGTCATAATGATCACCGTATTTTTAAAATTAACTGTCCTCCCTTGACCGTCAGTTAAGCGACCATCATCAAGTACTTGCAATAAAATATTAAACACGTCAGGGTGAGCTTTTTCCACTTCATCAAGTAAGATTACCGAGTATGGTTTACGCCGAACAGCTTCCGTTAAATAACCCCCTTCTTCATAACCAACATAACCAGGAGGCGCACCAACAAGTCGGGCAACAGAATGTTTTTCCATAAATTCTGACATATCGATACGGATCAACGCATCTTCACTATCAAACATAAAATTAGCCAAAGCTTTAGTTAACTCAGTTTTACCAACTCCGGTTGGACCTAAAAATAAAAACGAACCAATAGGCTGATCAGGATCGGCTAATCCGGCTCGCGAACGACGAATAGCATTGGCCACTGAGGTTACCGCTTCGAACTGACCAATAACCCGTTGATGCAGTTTATCTTCCATATTAATCAACTTATCTCGCTCTTGCTCTAGCATTTTAGCAACCGGAATACCCGTGGCACGACTCAACACATCAGCAATTTCTACATCGGTAACTTTATTACGCAACAAACTCATTTCTTGCATTTCAGCTTGGCTAGCCAAATCTAGCTGTTTTTCTAATTCAGGAATTTTGCCATACTGTAATTCTGACATCCGATTAAGATCACCTATTCTACGTGCCGCATCTAATTCAAGACGAGCATGTTCTAAATCTTCTTTAATACTCTGGGTACCATGTAATGCTGCTTTCTCCGTTTTCCAAACTTCTTCTAATTCGTCATATTCTCGCTGCAAAACACTAATTTGCTCAGAAATTATTTTTAAACGTTTAAGTGATGCTTCGTCAGAGTCCTTTTCAAGTGCTTTTTCTTCTAATTTCAATTGAATCAAGCGTCGTTCAAGCTTATCTAATTCTTCTGGTTTAGAATCAATTTGCAAACGAATACTTGAAGCAGCTTCATCAATTAAATCAATCGCTTTATCTGGTAATTGGCGGTCGCTAATATAGCGATACGACAGTGTCGCCGCAGCAACAATAGCTGGGTCGGTAATATCGACTGAATGATGTAATTCATAGCGTTCTTTTAAGCCTCGTAAAATAGCAATAGTATCTTCAACACTCGGTTCATCAATTTGTATTTTTTGAAAGCGACGCTCTAATGCCGCATCTTTTTCAATGTATTTACGGTATTCATCAAGTGTTGTGGCGCCAACACAATGCAAATCACCACGCGCTAACGCTGGTTTTAACATGTTGCCTGCATCCATGGCACCATCTGTTTTACCTGCACCTACCATGGTATGAAGTTCATCAATAAAAAGAATAACTTGCCCTTCTTCTTTAGCTAATTCACTCAATACCGATTTCAAGCGCTCTTCAAACTCACCTCGATATTTTGCACCCGCAACCAAAGATCCCATATCCAGCGATAACACGCGTTTACTTTTTAATCCTTCCGCTACCTCGCCGTTTATAATACGTTGTGCTAATCCTTCAACAATGGCCGTTTTACCTACTCCGGGTTGACCAATTAACACTGGATTATTTTTAGTACGACGTTGTAATACTTGAATAGTACGACGAATTTCATCATCGCGACCAATAACCGGATCTAGTTTGCCTTGTTCTGCAAGTTCAGTTAAATCTATGGTATATTTGTCTAAGGCATGACGTACATCTTCCGCATTTTGATCATCAACTTTTTTGCCTCCACGCACATGTTCTATCGCTTGTTTAATGCGGGCTTCTGTCGCACCTAAGCTTTTGAATATTTTACCTACTTTACCTTTATCTTCTAAAATAGCTAATAAAAATACGTCTGACGAAATGAATTTATCACCTAATTTTTGTGCATATTTATCACATAAGTTTAATAAATTCCCCAACGCTGAGGATAATTGTACTTCACCCGAGTTACCATCAACTTGCGCTAAAGAATCAAGTACCACCTCACATTGTGTGCGTAATGAATGATCATTCACCCCTGCACTTTTAAGTAACGGGATAACACTGCTAGGATTTTGCTTCAGCAATGCTAAGAGTATATGTACTGGCTCAATAAATTGATGATCTTTTCCTAATGCTAACGATTGAGCATCGGCAATTGCACCTTGAAAAGATTGAGTTAGACGGTCTAAACGCATGATATTATTCTCCTTTAAAGAGGCTCTGTGGTACTTAATGGTTGTTAATGCATATAAATTGTAGGGGTAGTTTTGCCTACAAGGATGTAAGTACTTAGGTTTTGTCTGGAACAAAAAACCTGTGACCCACGCTTTTCAGGGATAAATCCCCTCCTACAAAATATTTTTACAATCAACAAGACAATCATTTTATGAAACACAGTTCTATGTATATCGTTAAACAAGTAATAGGGGCTAAGTGTAAACTTTTCAAGACAAAAAGAAGAAATAATTGCGTTAAAACAATAAAACTATAATAAAACCAAATTAAAAAACTAGAGCCGACAAATAATGGCAGCCATTCGCCCCGTACGTTGCTCTCGACGGTAAGAATAATAGTGCTGCTCCATGGAAAAAGTACAATGCTTTAATGTCGTGATATTTTTCACACCAAGTTGCTGTAATTGAATATTAGCAATTAAATGTAGATCGGCTAAAAACTTTGCTTTTTGCTGAACTTTACAGTGTTGATTAGTGCTGACTTTAAAAGCTGCTTCAAAGCTCGCTGACTGTACAATAAACGCTTGCTTAACCTCACCACCAACCTCAAATACTTTGGCACCAATACACGGGCCTAACCATGCATAAATATTATCAACGGGCGTTGTCATTTTCGCCAAAGTTTTAGCAATAATAGCTAACGATAGTGGTCGCCAACCGCCATGAATTGCCGCAATTTCAGCTCCGTTACCATCGGCTAGCAAAATAGGTAAACAATCAGCCGTCATCACACTTAATGCTATATTTTTCTCTTTGGTGATAATGGCATCCGCTTCGATAGCGATATCTGAAAATTCGGTTAACTTAATAACCTTGGCACCATGCACTTGTGTTAACCATTGAATTTTCGTGTTTTTTGGTAAAAATTGTTGTAACGAGCGACGATTATTTTTGACCGTTGAGAGATCATCACCAACATGATCTCCCAAATTAAAACTAGCAAACGAAGCGAAATCAGCAATTGGCGCTGGCAAAGCAAAAGGTGAAAGACGACTCGTGGTAAAGGCCTGCACATGACTAACAGGCCAATCAACAAAAGTTAGTGATTTAGTAGCTTTCACTAGCGTTAAGTTGACTATCTTCTTTTAGTCGCTCGATTAGCTCAACAAAATCATCGGGAAGTTCCGCATGCCATGTCATTAATTCACCTGAAATAGGGTGGTATAACGATAACATTGCCGCATGAAGTGCCTGACGTTTGAATTGACGAAGTAATGTTAACAGTTCTGCCGTGGCATTCTTCGGCGGACGAGGACGACCACCATAGGTAGGATCACCAACAAGTGGATGTGAAATATGTGCCATATGGACACGAATTTGATGGGTTCGTCCTGTTTCAAGCCGCAGCCTAATTCGAGTATGTAAACGATATTTTTCCAAAACCCGATAATGAGTTACCGAAGGTCGCCCAGAAAAAGTTACCGCCATGTGGGTTCTTTTAGTCGCATGACGGCCAATAGGTTCGTCAACCAAACCACCTGCGGTCATAATTCCATTGGTAACCGCTTCATATTCGCGAGTAATTTCTCGGCGCTGTAATGAATCAACTAAATTAGTTTGTGCTGCTATTGTTTTTGCCACCACCATTAAACCAGTAGTGTCTTTATCTAAACGGTGCACTATACCCGCTCTAGGTACTATTTCTAGTTCAGGACAATAGTACAATAGGGCATTTAACACGGTGCCATCGGGATTGCCCGCACCGGGATGAACGACAAAACCAGCGGGTTTGTTGATCACTAAAATATCATCATCTTCATAAACAATATTTAGCGGTAAGTCTTGTGCTTTAAAACGTAGCTCTGCCGCAATTATGGCATTAATGCTAACACTTTCACCACCAAACATTTTTTCACGTACTTTAGTGATAACATTATCATTAATCGATACTTGTCCGGCTAAAATCCAATCTTTGATCCGAGATCGCGAATAATCTGGAAACATTTGCGCTAATGTTTGGTCTAAACGTTTACCTAAACACGTTAATGGAACAATTTCTTCATGTTGAATAATTTCAGACATTAAACTCTCAATTAATTGACACTGGGGTAAAAAAGTTATTCTCAAAGATTTAAACCACTAAAACGACTAAAACCTATAGTTCCAAGTTGTTTGAGTATAGGTTAGAATACTTGCCAACTATTTTACCTCTTTGTAAAAAAGTTAGATACTAATTCGGCAAATAAATACGCTTATTCAAAGCAAAATTAGTAGTTTTTATTTTAAACAAAACAATGTTGTGATACTCAAATCTATGCAAAAAATAACAATTAGAATGATCTTACTAGTACTAGCCTTTGGATTAGTAGGCTGCTCGTCAAGTGAAGATATAGAAAAAGTGCCTGATAGTTCAGCACAAAAGTTATACGCTGATGCAAGAGAAGCCTTAGATACTCGTCTTTTTCAAAAAGCGATCCAAATATTATCAGCAATAGATTCTCGCTTTCCCTTTGGACCTATTTCACATCAAGTGCAATTAGATTTAATTTATGCCTATTATAAAACAGGTGATTCCGCTCAAGGTATTGCGCTAGCAGATCGTTTCATTCGCTTAAATCCAACCCATCAAGATATTGATTATGTCTACTACATTCGAGCTTTGATCAATCAATCTTCCGAAGAAAACTTATTTCAAGATATTGTCGGCATTGATCGCTCAGATAGAGATCCAACACCAGCGCGAGACTCTTTTAACGATTTTAAAAAAATTGTTGATGATTACCCACAGAGTAAATATGCTGCTGATGCTCGTAAACGCATGATCCAAATAAAATCACGATTAGCTAAGTACGAACTCTCAGTTGCTCGCTTTTACTTTGCTCGCGAAGCCTACGCAGCCGCAGCCAACCGAGGTCGATATATTGTTGAATATTTTTCACCTAGTGACGAAGTTGAGCAAGCATTAATGATCATGGTTAAATGTTACGATAAATTGGGACACGAAGACTTAAAAGCAAATGCTAAACAAGTATTGGCGCTTAATTTTCCTGATAATTCTTTAGTCAATTAATCGTAAATTGCTGCTTGGGTGAATTTACTCACCCAAGCTTCAAATTGCTGCTTCATCTTCTTCCCCGGTACGAATTCTGATCACTCGTTCAACCTCAGTGATAAAAATTTTGCCATCACCAATTTTCCCTGTTTGTGCTGTCGCTAATATTGCCGCAACACAACGTTCAACTTCGCTTGTTGCGATAACAATTTCCAATTTTACTTTAGGAAGAAAATCAACCATATATTCAGCGCCACGATAAAGTTCGGTATGACATTTTTGACGTCCAAAACCTTTTACCTCAGAAACCGTCATACCCGTGATACCAATATCACCTAATGCCTCTCGTACATCATCTAGTTTGAAAGGTTTAATAATCGCTTCAATTTTTTTCATACTTATATCTCGATAATTTTCGTGTTTAATTCAAATAATTGTATCATTTGACTGTTAAAATGTATCAACAACAAAAGAATCAACTAGAAAAGAATATTCCATCTTTGGTAAACTTATACCAAACTGATCAAATTTATTCCAACTCAGGATTTTCATGCTTGCTCAAAACATCATCAAAGAAATGAAAGTATTGCCCAAAATTGACGTACAATTTGAAATTAAGCGTCGTATCGACTTTATCAAAAAACAACTGCTCAACTCAACTTTAAAAACCTTAGTTTTAGGCATTAGTGGTGGTGTTGACTCGTCTACTTGCGGTAAATTAGCCCAGCTAGCCATAGATCAACTCAACGAAACAGAGACAGCTTGTTATCAATTTATTGCCATTCGCTTGCCATTCGATGTGCAAGCCGATGAAGTTGATGCTCAACTTGCACTGGATTTTATAAAACCAACAAACAGTCTCACCACTAATATTCTCTCAGGCGCTGAAGGCATTCATATTGAAGCGCTAAGCGCGCTTAAACATGCTAATTTATTAACGACAAGTGATCATCAACTCGATTTTGCTAAAGGCAATGTTAAAGCAAGAACTCGTATGGTTATGCAGTATCATATTGCCGGCATCGTTGGTGCGTTGGTTTTAGGTACCGATCATAGTGCAGAAAATATTACGGGTTTTTTTACCAAATGGGGCGATGGCGCGTGTGATTTAGCGCCTTTATTTGGTTTGTCTAAGCGTCAAGTTCGCCAATTAGCGCAAACATTAGGCGCTCCTGAACAATTAATAAATAAAGCGCCTACCGCTGATCTAGAAGAGTTAACTCCGGGTAAAAAAGATGAAGACGCATTAGGTTTAAGTTATGATCAACTCGATGATTTTTTAGAAAATAAACCAACGTCTCCGGAAGTTACCCGCAGAATTGTAAATATTTACCAAAAAACGCAACACAAGAGAAAACCCATTCCAACGATTTATGATTAACCTAAGATCAAACAAGTAAAATCAAACTGGTAAAACCATAAATTAACATCTATACCTATATACCTAACTAAACGGAATTTAAATAAAAAAGGATTTTTTATGCTTAGCACGCGTGGTTTTACTCTGCTTGAACTTATGGTATCAGTCACTATTGTTGGTGTTTTATCAGCAATAGCCATTCCAAATTTCACTGACTTCATTGTTAAAATGCGTGTCGACAATGAAATATCGCAACTCTATCGATTATTATTCATCGCCCGAAATACCGCAATAAATACTCGCCGTACCGTCACAGTTTGCCCCTTAAGTAATTTGGGGCAATGTGATACCGATTGGCAGAAACAATTAAGCGCTTTTATTGATATTAACGCGAATAAAATCTATGAACCCAATTTGAATGAAAGGGTTATAAAATCTATCGCCGCCGTACGCCAAGGAGAAAAATTACACTATGGGTTGAGAAGAAATGGGGTGATCTACGCACCAACAGGGCGATTAGCCGGTTGGGGTAGCAATGGTACCTTTCGTTATTGTCCTAAAGATCATTTAGATAAAACCCGAGGGATCCGTGTTGCCACCTCGGGGCGTCTTTATGTTTCATCCGATACCGATCACGATAATAAAGACGAAGACCGTTCAGGTAGAGAGCTTAGATGTCGCTAGCCGTGTGAACTTTGAAGTGGTATAACTGTGAATAGTATTTGCCGAAAACTGGTTGTCTTATGTCAAAACTGATCACTTCAAAAATTATTTTGTTAAAAAACAAAGGTTTTACTATTCTTGAATTATTGGTAGCCATCGCTATCGCTGCCATTTTGACCAGTATTGCACTCCCTAGTTTAAATGATTTTACCTTGCAAATGCGCGTTGACAATGAAATATCTGAAATACATCGGCTGATCCTCACCGCGAGAAATAGTGCAGTCAATGAAGCGCTCAATGTTACAGTGTGTCCATTAGTGACCAACACTTGCAGTAGCAATTGGCAGGGTGAATTAAGTGTTTTTATCGATGGTAACGGTAATGCTAAATTTGAATCACTTTTAAATGAACGGATCTTAAAAGTAAAAGGCGCCATTAAAAATGGCGATAAACTCCAATTTAGTCAAAACAGCCTCACTTACGCACCAACCGGATTTTTAATCAATACTGGGGGTCCTTATACCTTTAACTACTGTCCTTATAGCAATGCCAATCGCTCACGAGGGATCATCATTTCTAGCTCTGGGCGTTTATATGACACTACCGATAACAATAACGATGGTAAAGAGGAAGATCGCAATGGCAATAATATTACTTGTAGCTAATAATTAACCTTACGGTCTTATCGAACCGTTTGCTGATCTATTTTTCGACCTCGCCCCGTAGAAAATTTACCCCTTAACTTAGTACACTCTTTCACACGATAAATTTCTTGTTTCTGTTTAGATAGTGACGTAGCAATTTTTTGCCCAACCAAACGTTCGGCAAAATCGGCAACGTCATTTTTATTAACCATAGCAAAATGGATCGTTTCTTTACCACCATATAATTCAACATAACACTTCAATTCAACCAACGCAGACTGCGTTGGATTCAGCTTTGTTTGCGCAATAATGTTAGTGCTAAATAGCACCATTGCTATGGTTAACAAACCATAAGTTTTAAGCTTTACATTCATTTTACTGCTCCCAACATGTCGATGACGCGGCCGTTTTTTTACCCGTTTCGTCGATCGATAAAGTACTACAATCAGGATCATTACTTGCCTGACCCCCTCTTGCTGTGGCTGTTAATTTAAACGTTACTGCGGCTACGCTTGCATCAATACTATAATTACCACTGTCAGTTATAAAAGGATCGGCTGACATACCTAACTTTGTCATATCCGTGGTATAAGCGCGATTATCATTAAAATATTGCTCTTGTAAATTAGCCAAACGCATTAATTCACGCTGTGCTTCAGTGCGATTACTTCGCGATATTGAGTCGACATAAGACGGGTAAGCAATCGACGCTAAAATCCCAACAATAGCTACAGTGATCAATAATTCAATTAAAGTAAACGCAAATATTTTTTTTGGTAATGCTAAATTTGTGACCATTAGTGAGCCTCCGTTTCATATAAATAAGTACGCCAAGTATCTATGGTTATACCCAGAGGAATAATAATTTTACCGGCAAGTATTTTAATGGTTGGGTTAGTAACATCTGCATGGGGACAATTAGTGCCCGTACATGGTGTACCACCCGTGCCGGTACCAGTACCTGTACCATCTTGAGTAATAATTAACTGTGGCGTTTCAATGGTACCGGTAGTGGTTAAAATTTTCTGATCATTCCAAAGGTAAACCGTAGTTCCTAATGCTAAATTTACGGCATATAAAAAGCCTGAAACCGGATCGATCTCACAAGTATTGGCACTACCCGCCGCCGGTTGAAATGAAGTAAAATAAGCGACGCCTTCAATAGCAATTGCTGTCGCCGTACTTTTTTCACCGCTACCACTAAGTTTAATAAACCAGCCCGACTTATTAGTAACCGCCACTTCTAGAGCAATTCTTTGTTGTGGTGTTAAGGTTTGACCAAAAGGATTGTTGGTAAAATCATACAAATCGGTGATTTTGATAGCTGCGGGTATCAGTGCGCTACCACTGCCAGTAAACGACTTAGTCACAATATTTTCGTCTCGAACCATAAAAAAGCGATCTTCGGTGTCGGTATCAAGTGGTGTTGAACGATCACCACTTCCAATAAGTATTGCATCATAAGGTCGCCCTTGGCGAGTTATAACCTTAGTGGTAACACCATTAACATCAACCGTTGATGTTTCTATGGTATCGCTAATAATGGTTCTAACAATCGATGGCTCACTAAAAAAACGTCGATCCGATAAATTAGTTGTGCCGCCTAATTCTGCTAATTTAAACGCAGTCCAAGGTTCAGTACTACTGGTTGGGCTACCACCTGGCATATCAACTCGCCAAATATTGCCACCCGTGTCTCCCGCATAAACTCGGTCAACCAAACCATCAGCATTACTATCTAATACACTGATCGCCGATGGAATACTGTCGGTACCGTCATAATGAGTATTGGTACTACTATTGGCAGCAGGTGATAAGCTCCATTTTAATACACCAGTTTGAGCATCAACCATGTAAATGGCACGACCAACGGTATCATTACCACCAACCCCGCTGGCATCTTTAGCAATCGCATAACCACCACCAAACAATAATACTGGCTGCGCCACGCCATTAACCATATTTAATTCAGAATAGGCAACTTTAGGTTTTGACCACGTTTGCCCTAGCTCGCTAAAACCAGTCGTATTGCTATCGATATGCCACATTAATTTTGGTGTGTCCGGTGAGGTAATATCAACCGCATAATACGAGTTACCACCTCGGCGTAAACCAATAAAAATCCAAGCTTTATCACCATCAGCAGCAGTGACCGAACCATCACCATTTTTATCAAATATATAAGCGGTTGCTGAGCCGTCCATGCCATAAACTTTGCTTGAAGAAGTAAAATTATCACGTAATTTTTTAATATTTTTAAAAAATTCTTTTGGCATAAATGCCCAAGTTTCATCAACCGTGGCACCATTATCGTCAAACATGTGCAATACGCCCGCATTAGTGCCAACGATAATACGAACTTCTTGATTAGCGCTACTACCACCATAATTAACCACTAAAGGTTTGGAATGTAAAGGATCGCCAAATACATCAGGCCTAATATCGGTTCTTGAATTATCACCATCAACATCATCAACATCCATGCCTTTAGCCCAATTGATATAATCATCAATATCCGTTTCAGCAACCCCTAACGCAAACGCTAAATTAGCCGAACTACCAAAATAAGTTTGGGCATTATTACGGGTGAAAGGAACCAGCGTATCACCAGTACCTAAATCACTGTAAATCGTTCGATTAGTCTTATTACGTAACATTTCAGCAACGCCTCCTTGACCGACATTATTACCGTCAGGTGTCGAAGAAGTTGACCAAAAGGTTTTGGCTGAATCGGCAATATTGCCACTAGCATCGATGGCATCAACACCATTACGATCAACTTGTTTATCACTAACCACTTTAAGTTTCTTAATATTTCCCTGCCAACGAGGACCCCGATCAGGTAAAAACATCGCATAATAAACTGAATCTAGCGTTTTAGTACGATCAAAATTATTGGTGGCAACAGATGGCGCAGTAAATGTTGCATTAACCCGAGAAATAAGTGCTAAAGCTGATTGTAAAGAGCTTAATAAACTACTGGGATCATCCGCAGGGTAATATTGTCCACCACCGCGCAATGCGGCTTCTCGCAATAGCGCTCCAGCATCATTAATCGCTTCTTGACCAAAACCAATGGTATACAAGGTTGATGTTTGATCGCCCGCTAAATTCGCATTTAAATCATTGTTTTTCATCCACCCAGCCAACGCTGGTAAATAATTTTCTATGCCATTCACGTAAAAAGGACTCGTCACACCAGGCAGCGATTTTACATAATTGTCTACTGCATTGTCTTGAGTTGGTTGACCATCGGTGATCAAAATCACATAAACTTCATTAGAGCAGCTAGAATAAGGCGAAACATAAGATCCTGAATTTTCAATGGAAGTATCACGAGGTGGCGTATTTCCAACATACCAATAACTATAATTACTATCGTTATTCCCTAGATCGACACTTAAACCACCAAAATAACGCCTAGCTTCGTAGAGGGTTTCACATAAGGGAGTGTTGGTTTCAGCATCAATGTCATGATCAATAACATGAGTTAAATTTTGCCGTGCTGTTGGGGTCATTTTTTGAATACCCGAAACGATTCGCCCGCCATCACGATGGCCATCATGAGGATAATCCAAATTAAAAACTTGTAAGCCAAAGTCAACAGAAGGGGCTGATTCAATTAAATCTGTCACCGTCGCTTTAGCAATATCTAAACGAGTCATGTAAACAAAGGGAATATTAGTACTTTGACTCCAACGTAAATAATTATCGGTATATAGCGTAACCACTTCACCGGTCCAAACCACATTAGAGTTACCCACCGTTGAAGTATAATAAATAGGATTAGCTTGATCACCAATGCCATCGATAGGGTAACCATTGACGGGTGTACTCGTCGGATAAGAAACAGCCGCGCCATTACTATTCATTAGCCCAGTATTTACCTCAGGATTTGCCGGGACTTGACTAACATCATCCTCACAGTCAACAAGGGCAATATTGGTACCGCTATTACCGGGTATTTCTTGCCAACTACCTGAATTTCCTTGAAAAGTATATTCGCGAATATGTCCTGTATAAAAACCGACCGTATTTAATCGTTCACGTGCAGAGGCACAGCTATTAATTGCGTCTAAAAATTTATGTTGCTCGGCAGGATCATCAGGAGTTAACGAACTATTATTGATGCCCGCCCCTTTGGTAAAATAAATATACTGGCTTGACAACTTACCAAAGCCACCGACTGAGGGGTAGACAATATTAGGATCATAAGGCTGTTTTACTATCTCCCAAGTATTCATACTACCTGAGTTATCAAAGATAATAAGCACCTGAGGACGATTACCTGTTCGTTGGGCTACATCACCAATATAAAGATCAATATCTTCACTATAAGAATAACCACTTGTAAAGACAGTCAGCAATATTGTTAACGTAATAATTAACAGCTTTTTCATGATATTTTCCCCACTTAGCAGAGATCCACCATTGCCAATTTATGGCAGTAATTGTTGGGAGATCCCCGAAGTTACTTGTATTGTGCTCGCATTAGTGCGCCCATATAATCGAGTTATTTGTACGCGTAACGCATTGCACTTAAACACCTGAACAGACGAAGCATTTTGAGAGTGGGGGCAATCAACGACTAAGTTATTAGGTGTGGCGACAGCAATTTGTGCCGTAGTATTAGCGGCACTAACAGCTGGTGTTGTTGGAAAAGTCGCAGCAGAAGCAGCAAAACCATTCGCTTGTCCAACGGTATTAATTTGATCATAAATTACTTCATCAATAGAGCTTATTGCTCCTTGCGTGGCGATCACTTTTTCTTGGCTTGCATCAGCCATTTTTATATCTGAGGTTGTCACTTGCATTAATGCGCCAGCAACCGCAGTTAAGGCAACTAAAAAAACTAACGCCACAACCAATACCACACCTTTTTGCTTGGTGCGTGGCTGAGTTAAAAGCCTTGAGTTATTCAACATTGGTAACTTATGAACTAATTCCATACGGAAACCTTAGCGTTATACAATGTAACGGTTGAGGTAAATAATAATCGTCGGTAATTATCACCGCTCGCAGTAAATTGATCTGCCGCCGTGCTACCACCCAACTGATAAGTATTGTTATTAACATACTTTATATCGGGTAAAATATCTCTAACTAAAACAAAAATTTTTACTGCTAAAATTCTAGAACCATCGTTGTCCCACAGCGCTTGTGTCATGTTTCTTGCTGGTATAAAGGCATCAACAACACCATCACCAATACCCGAACCACTTGAGTAATCATTATTATCAGCATCTGCATCAGTGTCAACACCATACATAAAACGGATCATTTCAATACCATCTAGCAATGGTTGAAAGTTAATCGCGGCAAGTGCATTGGTTAATCTACCTTGCATTAATACTGGCACAGTATTGCTGCCCTGAGCTTCCTCTTTAATATAATAAATATGATGTTGGTATTCCCAAACCTGCGAGTTAGCAATAACAGGGATCGTCCCATTACCTGCAAAAATTTCTGCCGAGCTCGGTGTAGACATTAAATAATAACGATTAGCATCTAAAGCCCCCACTGTTACAGGCGGCGTTATTGGACTTGAGATAACACGTTTTATTTGAATAATATCAGAGCCAATTTTAGCATCAGTAATGCAACCCATCGCACTTGCTGAGGCTGATGTTGTGCCCCATAAAGTTCTAAAATGACCCACTACCTGTGGAAAACTGCCATTATTGGCACCCACACCGTTACAATCACCCGCAATAATCGGTACCGGTGACGACAAAATAGCAGCATCCATATTAACCGATAAATCCCCCCAAAAGCCTTGTCTGATCAAATCATCGGTAAGCACACTGATCGCAAAGCGACCATTCTCCTGTAATTCACCAAAACTTGAGGTTTCTCTGGTGGTGGTTCTTAACCCCACAAAAACACTCAACACACCAGCAAACAATACCACTCCAATAGAGAGTGATATAAGAATTTCTAATAAACTAAAACCTTGCTGTTGTTTTAAATATTTCATCTTAAAAAATAAAAGCCTGTATTACGATTTGTCGTCGTTTAGTTCCCGCAGTTCCACACTTTACCGTACTATTGGTTGCACCATCACGTGTTACCGTTCGACCTTGCCAACTAATTGCAACAGTTACTGAATTATTAACTTCAGCAATACAACCTCGGGCACCAACTAAGCCACCAACATTAGCGGCACTCGCTGATTTAACATCAGCACCTAACAACGCTTGTTGCCATTCATATAAATCATTCGTCACCCGTTGTGTACTGGTACATAAAGCGCCCATCGAATCACAACGAATCGATGGTGCCGATAAAGTACCTGAACCATAAGTGCCGACATAATTATTTAAAACACTGCCCGCAATAGTCGCGTCATTACTCCGCATTCGTTCAATAATGTCTTGCGCTAAACTTGAGGCTAAAGAGCGTTGCATCGCATCAAAACTGCCTTTTTTAGCCGTTGCTTGCAACGCTACCGCACCTAAAATACCCGTCACTAAAATAACCAACGCGATTAACACTTCAAGAAAAGTCATACCGCGTTGATTTATCGTGAGTTTATTAGTAAAAAAAGAAACTTTCATAAAGTAAAAAGCCCCGCATTAAGAGAATGAAAACAAAGGGGTAATAAAAAAGATAAGAAAAAAGA
>CAZVPC010000014.1:17343-25429 GCA_964629005.1 uncultured Pseudoalteromonadaceae bacterium
GCCCCGCATTAAGAGAATGAAAACAAAGGGGTAATAAAAAAGATAAGAAAAAAGAAGAGAAAATATTAA
Source organism: uncultured Pseudoalteromonadaceae bacterium (assembly GCA_964629005.1). GTDB lineage: Bacteria > Pseudomonadota > Gammaproteobacteria > Enterobacterales > Alteromonadaceae. The sequence goes on from CAZVPC010000014.1 coordinate 17,413, forward strand.
CACGAACTAACCGATAGGAAGATTTTGCTAAAACAAAATGCCTTAACAAAAAATACCTTAACAACTGAATATATGTGTTAAATATCACTAATGTGTACTGCATTAACCCATACCTTTACCATATCCATATAAATTGAGAATTGTTTTTTATCTTAAAGCGGTACTCTCAAACCACTCTCTATCTCAAACCACGTTCTATTTTAATTCAACCACCATCAAGTTGATGCTTTTTTAGTCAACCTTAAGACTAGCGTAATTCAACGGGGACTGCAAATACAATATTTTCTGTTCGCCCGTGATACTCTGTTAACAGTGATCCTCCCTGATTTTTCAAACAAGTCAGTACTTGATCAACCAAAATATCAGGCGCCGAAGCCCCCGCAGTAACGCCAACTTTGCTGACATTGTTAAGCCACGTAATATCAATGTCATCGGCGGTATCAATTAAATAAGCAGTCGTGCCCATTTTATCCGCAAGTTCTCTTAATCGATTTGAATTGGAACTATTTTTCGCACCAACCACGAGTAACAAATCAACTTGGCTAGCAATAGCACGCACCGCATCTTGACGATTTTGTGTCGCATAACAAATATCATCTTTACGTGGTCCTTTAATAGCGGGATACCTTTTCAGTAAAGCGTCAATAACATCACAAGTATCATCAACCGATAAAGTAGTTTGGCTACAAAAAAATAACCGCTCTGCATTTTTTACCTGTAAATTATCAACATCTTGCGCCGATTCAACTAAATAAATACCTGCCTCAGTATTATCATATTGCCCCATGGTACCCACTACTTCGGGGTGTCCAGCGTGACCAATTAAAATACACTCGATGCCTTTTCTACTTGCCCGTGAAACCTCCATATGCACTTTCGTTACCAGCGGACAAGTCGCATCAAAAACTTTTAATCCTCTACTTTTGGCTTGCTCCCTTACTGATTTAGCCACGCCATGAGCGCTAAAAATAACGGTATTATCATCAGGAATCTCATCCAATTCATTGACAAAAATTGCTCCACGTTCTTTTAAACTATTCACCACAAATTTGTTATGGACAACTTCATGGCGAACATAAATAGGTGCACCAAACAAATCTAAGGCACGACCAACAATGCTGATCGCGCGATCGACACCCGCACAAAAACCACGAGGATTGGCTAAAATGATTTCCATAATATATTTTTTCGCTTAAATAATAATATTTTAAATTACTGCTACTATTTCAATAACAAAGATCACCGTTTGCCCAGCCAACGGATGATTAAAATCAACCGTAACCGAATCACCTGAAACCTCTTTAACCATACCCGGCAACTCAGCGCCACCCGGTTGGGTGAAAGTGATAATATTCCCTACTTCAGCAGGTGCCTCTTGGTTAAAACGACTTTTATCAACATAATGAATATTATCAGGATTAGTTTCACCAAACGCATCTTTTGCCGCAAGAGTAAACTCTTTATTGTCGCCAATCGCTAAACCAATAATTTCTGCTTCAAACGCAGGAGAAATACTGTTATCTCCTAAATTTATTTTAGCGGGTTTATTGGTTACTTTGGTACTATCAGCAGCGGAACCATCCGCCAATTTCATGGTAATGTGAGCGACGATACTCGAATTTTTGGTAACCACTTTTTTTGCTAAATTAGACATAAAACCTACTACTTTTGTTATTTGTTTTCATTATCAGCAAGCTGATCATCAGGCTGTTTTTTAAATGAATCGAATATCATGATCAACGCACCGATAAAAATAGAAGAATCGGCAACATTAAATGCTGGCCAGTGATATGTACCAACATAGAAATCAAGAAAATCAATAACATATCCAAGAAAGGCTCGATCAATAAGATTTCCTACGGCGCCTGCCAGCAAAAAAGCCAAAGCAAGACTCAACAGAGTATTTTTTTTAGGTGTTTTAGCTAACCACAGCGCAAAAATAATACTTGCCGTTAATGCAATTAAAGTAAAAAACCAACGTTGCCAACCGCCTTGATCAGCTAAAAAGCTAAAAGCTGCACCGAGATTGTGGACATAAGTGAGACGAAAAAAAGGTAGTAGCTCAATTGAATCAAATAATCTCATTGAGCCAGCAACCCAATGTTTAGACACTTGATCGACAACTAACACCAAAAAGGTAAGCCACAGCCAAGATAAACCAGAATTTTTAATATTCATCATGAATTAATACGCATTTTAGCTTAATCGTTTAAGCAAAACGACGTAATTCTCCGTCACCATCAATATTTGTTATACAACGAGCACATAATTGAGGATGATTTTCATCTTGACCAACATCGTCGGTAAAATGCCAACAACGCTCACATTTTTCACCACTTGTGGCACTAATGGCTAACCATAAACCCTCAACATCTGTACTAATAGCTTGCTCTGGTGGCTGTTCAACGCACTCAACTTTAGCGCTTGAAGTTAAGAGTACAAACCTAAGTTCATCATCAAGTTTAAGCAATTTTTCAGCTAAATCTGCATTAACATATAACGTTACTGCGGCTTCTAGCGATTTACCAACTTGCTTTTCTTTACGCGCAAGTTCTAAATTTTTATTTACCTCAGCACGAACTAATAATAAATCACGCCAGATATCATTATTAAGCTCAACATTTTCGGGTAATGTTGCTAAACCATCAAACCAAACATCAGTGAACACAAACTGATCACGCTCACCGGTAGCTGGCATCGGTAAAGCTTGCCATATTTCTTGTGCCGTAAATGATAATATGGGTGCCATCCAACGAGTCATCGCCTCAGCAATTAAGTACATCGCTGTTTGGCAAGAACGTCGCGCATTACCATCTGTTTTCGCGGTATATTGACGGTCTTTAATAATATCTAAATAAAAACCACCTAACTCATTGGTGCAAAAATTCATTATCTTATGAACAACAACATGAAACTCATAGTCGTCGTACGCCGCAACAATATCCTGTTGTATTTGTGCAGCCTGCCCTACTACCCAACGATCAATCGCGACCATGTTTTCAAATGCGACTAAATCTTTTTTAGCATCAAAGCCATTAAGGTTTGCCAATAAAAAGCGCGAAGTATTGCGAATTCGACGATAAGCATCCGCTTGACGTTTAAATATTTCATCCGATACAGTAATTTCTTGGGTGTAGTTAACCGAAGCCGTCCATAAACGTAAAATATCGGCTCCTAGCTTATTCGTAATTTCATTCGGTGTTACCGTATTCCCTAGTGATTTAGACATTTTGTGACCATTAACATCAACGGTAAAACCGTGAGTTAATACTTGCTTATACGGTGCCTTTCCGCTCATAGCAACTGACGACATCATTGACGACATAAACCAACCACGATGTTGATCACTGCCTTCAAGATATAAATCAGCACGAGTGGTAAATTCTTCACGGGCATTGATCACTGAAAAATGTGTTGTGCCTGAATCAAACCACACATCTAACGTATCAGGCACTTTAATAAATTCTTCAGCATCATCACCAATTAGCTCTTGCGCCTCAAGATCAAACCACGCTTGAATGCCAGATTTTTCAACACGTTTAGCAACTTCCTCAATTAATTCGATACTGCGAGGATGTAACGCACCAGTATCTTTATGGATAAATAGCGCAATAGGTACACCCCAAGTACGCTGGCGTGAAATACACCAATCGGGGCGACCAGTAACCATCGTTTCAATGCGACTTTGCCCCCAATCAGGGATCCATTGCGTTTTTTTAATTTCATTCAACGAGTCTTGGCGTAAATTATTTTTGTCCATGCTAATAAACCACTGTGGTGTTGCACGGAAAATAATAGGCGTTTTATGACGCCAACAATGTGGGTAAGAATGTTCATAAGCATGATGATGCATCAACGCTTTATGCTCTTTTAAAACTTCAACCACACTAGCATTTGCTTTAAAAACGTGCTGACCTGCAAATAGCGGCGTATCCGGTAAATAAACCCCATTGGCACCAACGGGGTTAGCCACCTCAAGATCGTAATGTTTTCCCACAACAAAGTCATCTACGCCATGACCCGGTGCAGTATGCACACAACCCGTGCCTGAATCAGTAGTGACATGGTCACCTAAAATAATGGGTACACAAAAACTATAAAAAGGGTGGTTTAATTGCTGATGCTCTAGCGACTTACCCTTACAATAACCTAACGCATGATATTTAGTAATACCAAAACGATCCATACAAGATGCCACTAATTCAGAGGCTAAAATCAAACGAAACTTACCTTGCTCATTTTCACATTGCAGCAGTGAATATTCTACTTCAGGGTGAACAGAAACGGCTCGATTTGCAGGTAACGTCCATGGCGTTGTTGTCCAGATCACCATACCAATTTCACCCTCACCTTCGTGATCTTCTGGGTGAGAAAATTTATTAGCAATGGCTGAATTAACCACAGTAAATTTAACATCGATGGCAGGCGATTGTTTATCTTTATATTCAACTTCTGCCTCAGCTAACGCAGAACCACAATCAGTACACCAATGAACCGGTTTAAACCCTTGCTCTAAATGACCATTTTCAGCGATTTTACCTAGCGCGCGAATAATATTAGCCTCAGTAGCAAAATCCATGGTTAAATAAGGCTTATCCCAATCCGCAAAAACACCTAACCGTTTAAAATCTTCACGCTGACCATTAACTTGCTTAATTGCGTAATCTCGACATTTTTGTCTAAACTCGGCTGCTGAGACCTTATGGCCCGGCTTGCCTACTTTTTTCTCGACCATCAACTCAATAGGTAAACCATGACAATCCCAACCGGGCACGTAAGGCGAATCAAAATCAGACAAGGTTTTTGCCTTAACAATAATATCTTTCAATATTTTATTAACCGCATGACCCAAATGAATATTACCGTTAGCGTAAGGAGGACCATCATGCAAAATAAACGATTTCTTCCCTTTTTTAGCGGCTCGAATTTTTCCGTACAAATCTTGCTTTGCCCAATCTTTTAACATGTTCGGTTCACGATTTGCCATATTTCCTTTCATTGGAAACTTGGTGTCAGGCAAATTCAGGGTGTGTTTATAATCGCTCATTAAATCTGTTATCCATATATAATCTGTTGAATCAATACTACTTATCTAGTTCATTTAAATAATGCTTAGCCGCTTTGCTGTCTAAGGTTATTTGCTTCGTTAACGCCTCTAAAGAGTCAAAACGCCGTTCACTTCGTAACTTTTTCAATAATACGACTTCAATAGCCTGACCATAAAGATCACGATCAAAGTCAAAAACATGTACTTCCAATTGCTGGCGAATACCCGCAACCGTCGGTCGAGATCCAATATTAGCCACGCCAAACAAGCGAGCTTTTGAGTTGCTCGCCTCGGATAAAGCATCGCCTAACACAGTAACAACATACACACCTGCTACAGGTGAAACATGCCGTTTTAATAAAACATTAGCGGTGGGAAAACCCAATTGTCGACCTCGTTTATCACCATGAATTACTCTACCTAAAATAGAATACTGTCGACCTAACATAGTTGCAGCACTGGCCAGATTGTCATGCTCTAATGCTTTGCGGATCTCAGTGCTACTGATCCGACAATCAGCTAATTTATAACTAGCGGTATCAGACAAAGCAAAACCATATTGTTTACTTGCCTTAGACAATAAAGAAAAATCACCGTGTCTATTTTTGCCAAAGCGAAAATCATCGCCAATGATCAAATGTTTAATCCCTAAATGCCCAACCAACAATTGTTCAATAAAAACTTGCGCCGTTAAATTGGCAAATTGGACATTAAAATTAACACAAATTAACCGATCAACACCTAATCTTTTTAATAAATTATACTTATCACGTAATCGACTTAACCGTGCTGGTGCTGTTTTAGGTAAAAACAGCTCCTGAGGTTGAGGCTCAAATACCATCACAGCCGCAGGGCAATTCAATATTTTTGCTTGCGCAACTAACGCATTAATGACTCGACAATGCCCTAAATGAACACCATCAAAATTACCAATTGTTAATACGCAACCATGATCTTCTGGTCGAATATTATGTATACCGCGAATTAACTGCATCTAGTCTATAAACCTGCGCTTTGTCTTTCAATTATGCTTTTTAAATACGTTTGGGGATAATAAAACCGAAGAATTATAGCTCAGTCGCGAATAAGAATCAGCACCTAGAGCAATTTTATCACTGAAAAAATCATTAAGCATAACCCGCAACGCTAAACTGGTGATACTTTAAAGTTACTCAAACGTACTCCAAAAGCAAGTAAACAGGCAAAATAACTGAGTAAACCGATAGCAATAGCAACAATCAATTGAAAAATTTGCTCTTCTAACGACAGTATTAACCAAACATTAAATTGAGGGGAATACCAATAAACACAAACCGCCATCACCAACGCAGCAACCAACATGCGTAATAAAAAAAAGAGTGTTTGCTTCGACAGATGAAAAATGCCACGTTGTTTTAAACCTTGATACAATAAAAAAGCGTTTAACGTTGCCGACAACGCAGTTGCTATCGCCAAACCAACATAACCTAAAAAAGGCGCTAACATTAAATTAAGCACCATATTAGTGAGCATCGCTTTAACACCTATTTTTACTGGTGTTTTAGTGTCTTGTCGCGCGTAATACCCCGGCGCTAACACCTTTATAAACATAAAACTAATCAAACCAGCAAGGTAAGCATACAAGGCAAAAGAAACCTGTAAAACTTCTGTTTGAGTAAATGCTCCGCGCATAAATAACACCATGATGATAGGTTGTGCCAAAATAATCAGCCCCGCCATTGCCGGCAAACCGAATAAGCATACTACTTTTAACGCCCATTCAAGTGTTTGTGCAAACTCATCATTATTTTTTTTCGCATGTAAACTCGATAAACTCGGTAAAATAACTGTCGCAATACCAATACCAAATAAACCTAGCGGAAATTCGAGTAAGCGATCAGCGTAATACAACCAACTAATTGATCCGGTGATCAAAAAACTAGCAATTAAAGTGTCTAATAACAAATTGATTTGTGTTACTGAAACGCCAAACAACGCAGGTACAATTAACTGACGAATTTTCTTTACCCCAGCAGCATGCCAATCCCACTTAGGTTTAACTAAAACCCCCGCGCGATATAAAAAAGGGATTTGAAACACAAATTGCACAAAACCGCCAATAAAAACCCCCCACGCCAACGCAAAAGCAGGATTAGCTAAACTTGGCGCAACGTAAATAGCCATAGCGATGATGCAAACGTTAAGTAATACCGGCGTAAACGCTGCAACCGCAAAACGTCCCATGGTATTTAATATAGCACCTGAAAATGCAGTAAAACTAATAAACCATAAATAGGGAAAAGTGATTTTTAATAAAGTTGACGCGAGTTCAAATTTTTCAGCCGAAGGACCATCATTTAACCAATCAATAAACCAGCCAAAACCAAATAACAGCACAAAAAGCGGTGAGGCTAACATACCAAACAAGGTCACTAAAGTGATAATAACCCCTAATGTACCTGATACTTGGGCAATGAGTTTTTTTGTTTCCTGCGTACCGTCAGCTTCATCTTTGGCTTGATACTCACTAAGAACAGGAACAAACGCTTGAGCAAAGGCACCTTCGGCAAATAACCGTCGTAAAAAATTAGGGATTTTATTGGCGAAGAAAAAAACATCCGCACTGGCACCTGCGCCCATAATATTAGCGATCACCACATCGCGTACTAAACCGAGTACGCGCGAAATAAGCGTCATCACACTGACAATTAAACCAGACTTAATTAATTTTTTACTCAAAAAAAATCCTAGACCAACAGGGGCATATTCTCTTAAAGATTATGCGGTAGTTTTGATACCAGAAACAAGCACTTAAATTAATTTTTACTAAAAACAGTAAAAATTTGCACTTAGAATGCCCGTAGTAGGTTAATCACCACAACGTAAAAAGTCAGCACAAACGAAAATAAACACGGAAATAGTTTGACAACTCGACTAAAAAAAGGCATATTTCGTCGCCTTAAATTTTGGCTATATTTTATTATTTTTAGG
>CAZVPC010000015.1:0-25116 GCA_964629005.1 uncultured Pseudoalteromonadaceae bacterium
ATTAAAAAATTAAAAAATTAAAAAATTAAAAAATTAAAAAATTAAAAAATTAAAAAATTAAAAGTAGAATCATATGAAAACAGAAAATACCGTTTGGCATGATCAACAAGTCAGCAAAACACAACGTAGCCAACAAAAAGCGCAACAACCCTGTCTACTTTGGTACACGGGGTTAAGTGGCTCTGGTAAATCGACGGTTGCTAATGCGGTAGACGCACTGTTATTTGCACGCGGTTGTCATAGTTACTTGCTTGATGGCGATAATGTTCGTCATGGTTTGAATGGCGATCTAGGTTTTAGTGATGAGCATCGTGTTGAAAATATTCGTCGTATTAGTGAGATCAGCAAACTTTTTATCGATGCGGGTTTGATTGTTTCAACGGCTTTTATTTCGCCATTTGCCTGTGACCGTTTGATGGCGAGAGAAAAATTAGCGCCAAAGGAATTTATTGAAGTTTTTATTGATACTCCCATTGCCGTCTGTGAACAACGTGATCCCAAAGGCTTATATAAAAAAGCGCGCGCCGGTGAAATTAAAGATTTTACCGGTATTGACTCTAGTTATGATATTCCTCAATCCCCAGAAATTCATCTTAAAACCGATCAATTATCAGTTTTACAGTGCGCAGAGAAAATTGTTGATTATTTAGTGCTTAACAAATTTATTTTGCCTTTAGAGGGAGCTGTTTAATGCATTTTGATGTTTTTAATGGTGATGCTGACGGTATTATTGCCCTAGTACAATTACGCTTAGCCGAGCCCAAGCAAAGTACCTTGATCACCGGGGTTAAGCGCGATATTTCTTTGTTGCAACAAGTTGAGGTTAAACAAGCCAGCTCAGTGACTGTGTTAGACATATCGTTGGAAAAAAATATTACGGCGCTAAATCAGCTATTAGTTGAAAAAGTTCCAGTTTTATATATCGATCATCATCGCACTGGTGAGATCCCACAAAACGATCAACTTAATATGTTGCTAAATATCGATGCTAATACCTGCACCAGTTTATTGGTGAATGAGTATTTAAACGGCAAATATGCTAAATGGGCGGTTGCCGCGGCTTTTGGTGATAATATGCAGCGCTCGGCTCAACAGCTTGCTGAACGTATCGGCTTGTCTAAAGAGCAAACAAGCTTGTTAACCGAATTAGGGGTTTATGTTAATTACAACGGTTATGGCCGCACGGTTAACGATTTACATTTTCATCCGGCAGCCTTGTACAAAAAATTACTTAAATTTCAAGATCCGCTGACATTAATAGCCGAGCAGAATTCGGTGTTTGCTCACCTTAAGCAAGCCTATCATCAAGATATGGAACAAGCAAAAACCGCACAAGTACTTGCTGACAATGCGGTGTGTAAGGTGGTTAAACTGGCCGATCAAGCGTGGGCAAGACGGGTTAGTGGGGTATTTGGCAATGAATTAGCCAATCAATCACCTGACAAAGCACATGCGGTGATCACTAGCAATAAAACCGGTGAAAATAAAAAAGATGATGTGACCTATACCGTCAGTGTGCGAGCACCATTAAATAATAAACAGGGTGCGGATAAAATCTGTATTCAGTTTCCGACCGGTGGTGGTCGCGCAGCTGCGGCAGGCATAAATCAATTACCTGAAGATCAGCTTGAACAGTTTATCAAAGTTATGTCAGACTACTATCAATAAACCTATTATTAGTTTTTAAAGGAATATTATGAGCTTACTTATTACTGGCGGTACTGGTTACATAGGTAGTCATACCGTTGTTGAACTGCTGAAAACTTATCAACAGGCAGATGCAGAGTCGTTGATCATTGTTGACAATTTATCTAATTCTGGCATTAAAGTGCTTGAGCGCATCCAACAAATTACAGGTAAGTCGGTCATTTTTATTCAAGCCGATGTTTGTGACCCTGTGGCGATAGATAAAATATTTACTCAATATAACATTGATGCGGTGGTGCATTTTGCTGGTTTGAAAGCTGTTGGTGAGTCGAATGACATGCCACTAAGCTATTATCATAATAATGTTGTGGGCTCGGTAAATTTATTGCAAATTATGGCGACACATGGGGTGAAAAAGCTGGTATTTAGTTCATCGGCTACTGTTTATGGTGAAAAGAATATTTCGCCGCTTGACGAAAGCATGCCAACCTCGGCAACTAACCCCTATGGTATGACCAAATTGATGATCGAAAATATTTTATTTGATCTCGCGAAAAGTGATAAGCAATGGTCAATTATTTGTTTACGCTATTTTAATCCAATTGGTGCTCATGTCTCTGGTTTGATTGGTGAAAATCCTAATGGTATCCCTAATAATTTATTACCTTATGTTGCACAAGTTGCTGTGGGAAAATTAGCGCAAGTACAAGTATTTGGTGATGACTATACTACGGTTGATGGTACTGGGGTGCGCGATTATATTCATGTGGTTGATCTTGCCTTAGGTCATGTTAAAGCACTTGCTAAGTTAAATGAAATTCAAGGTTGTAAAGCCATTAATTTGGGAACGGGTAACGGCACTTCGGTATTAGAAATTATAACTGAGTTCAAGAAAGTGAGCGGCCAAGCTATTCCTTATCAAATTGTACCCAGAAGAGCCGGTGATATTGCCACGGTTTACGCTCAAGCTAATTTAGCTGATGAATTGCTTGCATGGCGAGCTGAGCGAGACTTACATACGATGATTGAAGATACGTGGCGGTGGCAATCGCAAAATCCCAAGGGTTATTAACTGACGATAAACTTGATCTTGGGAAGTTATAATTGGTTAACTTAACGATACTTTGGTTTGTTCGTCTGCCCAAATTAAGGCTTGATGGTAATACTCAATTACATTTTCTTTTTTTAGTCCTAATTTTTCCATCACAATGGTGGTCTTAGCCCACTGTGCCTGTTCAATAAATTCAACTAATTTTATTATCACCGCCATAGTGCCTTTTTTGGTTAGCAGCGGTGCTGTTATTTCTTGTGCTAGCGGTAGTTTGGCCAAAATAATGTCTAAATCTTCATCTAAAATAGCATCGATCATTGATAATAGACCGATCAAAAATGAGACAGAAGTATTAACAGGTGAATTAATATTTGGTGTGACTAATTCGCAAAACTTAGCCCGAGCCATTGATGAATTAATGAGTTCACTAGGTTTGTCTGGATTAACACAGACTGCAAATAGTAAGCCGATAAAGCGTTTTAATTCCACTAAACCTAAAGATACTAATGCTTGTTTTATCGAGGAAATTTCACTTTGGCGCATAAAAATAGAAGAATTAACATAACGTAATAGTTTGTACGAAAGTGTCACATCACGTTCAAACACATGAGTAATGCTCATTAGATCTAATTCAGGTTTTGAACTTTCATATAAAAGCTCCGCCATAGCAACTTGTGAGGGTGACAAGCTTTTGTTTTCAATTTTTTCAGGTTTGGCAAAAAAATAGCCTTGAAATAATTCGAAACCATGAGCTAGAGCTTGTTGATACAACTCGTGTGTTTCAACATTTTCAGCGAGTAATTTTATCTTCGGAAATTTCACAATAGCTTGTTTTATTTCATTTATTTCATTAGATGAAGTTTTCAATAAATCAATTTTAATGATCGAGATATAAGGATAAAAATAGCCCCAAACATTTTGATGCACATAATTATCAAGCGTTAAATTATAACCTTTTTCATGAAGTTCTTTACACGCGGCAAGTAGACGTTTACCCGGTTTAATTGCTTCGACAATTTCAACAACCACTTCCTCTGTGGTGAGCATTTGCGGATAACCTTGCGTGATCGTATCGAGCGTAAATTTGATAAAAGCAGGCTTGTTGGCGGTGAACTCACTGATACTAACATTAAATTTATTTGTTTCAATTACTGTGCTGGTTGCTTCATTAGTATTTATGCTCGGAAAAACATGGTTGAGACTGTCTTTGAATAATAATTCATAACCGTATAAATTTTTATTCACATCGAATATCGGTTGTCTTGTTGCATGAAAATACATAATATTTATTTGTTCCTCAAGACTAATTTAACGACTAAATACGAGCATTTAGTCGACGTGTTCTTACTCATTTTATAATCTACAACAGTGCCAATAAAAATATAAGCTAAAGTTATGCTAGTTGCACTATTTAATTATTAAGACAGGTACAAATAGCTTCAAGCTGACAGCTTATTGCATACACGTTAGTATAACCGACTCGTTGTAATTGTTCTGCGGCTAATGATGCTCTCGCACTGGTGGCACAGTGGATAATAATGGTTTTGTTTTCATCAGGATGCATGGTAAGCATTTTCATTTCTAATAAACCACGAGGAATATTTATTGCGCCTTTAACCGCTTGTTGAGCAAATTCTGCTGGCTCTCTTACGTCAATTAATAGACTGTTTTCATCTGTTAATAAGGTGAGTGCTTGTGGTGCAGTAATTTGGGTAATATTGTTTTTTACTTGGCTGAGTAGTTCTGTAATGGCAATTAGCATGAGTTGTCCTGATATTTAATGATTCTAGGATGATGATTGTCGTGTTAAGCAAACAAGATTATTGCCTGTTTGCTGTTAAGTCTTTATTATATTCATATTTACTAATTAAGCTATAAAAAGACGTCTAGGAAAAATTAATGAATATTGAACCGGCACTACTTATCGATCAAGCGCAACAAGTTGCCGCTATTTTAAAGCAATTATCAAATAAGTATCGTTTGATAATTTTATGCACTTTGGCTGAAGGTGAGTTATCGGTTGGTGAGCTGAATGAAAAAATACCTTTGTCGCAATCCGCTTTGTCACAACATTTAGGCAAATTAAGAGAGGCGGGCTTAGTTGAAACGCGGCGAGCATCACAAACTATTTATTACCGCGTAGAAGACAGTAAAATTCAAGCATTATTGAAATCACTTTACGAAAATTACTGTCATGTAGAATAAATACTTTTGCCACTGTCGGTGTTTTTAGCGGTTATTATTTTCGTTAATGAGAGAGGGAACTATGTATAAAACTATTATTTATTATATTTACTTGTACTAGTTGTGTGGTGTTGCCTGAAAATTTCACCCCAGTAAATCCAGTTCAATGTCCGTTAAAGGCTGGGAGCAGCATGTTAAAATTTCATCGTCTCTTATAAAAGCAAGCGGCTCTACAGCATATTTAATTTCACCTTTAAGAAGCTTACAGCGGCAAGCCCCACAAAAACCATCTCGGCAATGGTAATGTGGTTCGAAGCCCTGTTGTTCAAGAGCTTCGAGTAAGGTTTTATGCTTGCTATGATCAAATTCGGCAGTTTTACCGTTAACGTTTATGTTCATTTGTAGCTTTTGTCTTAACGTGCTAATTTTTTGATCTAAGCCTGATCATAGATCAAAATCATCAAAATCATCAGCGCTAACACTGGTATCAACCTGACCAACCAAATAAGATGAAATTTCTGATTCTTGAGGAGCAACTTGTACATTATCACTGGATAAATAAGCATTTATCCAAGGTAGTGGATTAGTTTTTATCGAAAATGGTGCTTCTAAACCAATCGCTGTCATGCGTTGATTTGAAATATATTCAATGTATTGTTTTAATATTGCCGCATTTAAACCGATCATTGAGCCATCTTGAAATAAGTAATCTGCCCATTCTTTTTCTTGCTCAACTACATCAAGAAATACTTGTCGACCTTGCTCTTTCATCGTTCGGCATATTTCTTCCATTTCAGGGTCGTCTTGACCGCTTGCCCACAAATTTAATATGGTTTGTGTACCCGTTAAGTGCAGTGATTCGTCACGGGCGATCAATTTAATTATTTTGGCATTACCTTCAAGCAATTCGCGTTCGGCAAAGGCGAATGAACAAGCAAAGCTTACATAAAAGCGGATCGCTTCTAACGCGTTAACTGAGCAAACTGCTAGATAGAGTTTTTCTTTTAATTTGCGTAATGTTACCTCTACTGTTTTACCGTCAACTTGATAGCTGCCTTCACCTTGAGATTGGTATAGTTGTGTTGACAAAATAACGTCATCAAAATATTTAGCAATGCTACTAGCGCGTTTTAAAATGGCGGGATTAACCACAATGTCATCGAACACTTCACCCGGATCGGTAAATAAGTTACGTAAAATATGGGTGTAAGAGCGTGAATGAATGGTTTCACTAAACGCCCAAGTTTCGACCCAAGTTTCAAGTTCAGGTAGTGAAACTATCGGCAATAAAACCGCATTAATAGAGCGTGCAGCCATGCTATCTAATAGCGTTTGATATTTTAAATTAGAGATGAAAATATGTTTTTCTGATCCCGTTAAACTTTGCCAATCGGCTCTGTCTTTAGATACGTCAACTTCTTCTGGGCGCCAAAAGAACGATAATTGTTTTTCTATCAGGCGTTCTAAATTAATAAATTTTTGTTGATCGTAACGGCTAACATTAACACTTTGACCGAAAAACATCGGTTCTTTTAAGGCATCATTTGGTGTTTGATTAAAGGTGGTGTAGGTCATTTAGTGTTCCTTTTAAATATCACAACGATTTGTAATATTTAATGGTGAGATCATTATTATTTTTAATGTTTTATTCAATTTATTTTACAATAAAGTAAAGGTGTCACTTTTTAAGGACACCTTGTTTTTTAGTTAAATTTTACAGGCGCCGCCTTCACAACCGTCATCAGCTAAGTTGTCTTGATTATCACTCGCGCCATCACGGGTATTATGATAATACAGGGTTTTAATACCCAACTTATAGGCGGTTAAGATATCTTTTAAAATCTGTTTAATGGGAACTTTACCATTGTCAAAGCGTGCCGGATCGTAGTTAGTGTTGGCAGAAATAGTTTGATCGATAAATTTTTGCATAATGCCGACCAATTCTAAATAACCTTGATTACTGGGAATGTTCCACAGTAGTTCATAATTGTGTTTCAGTTTTTGATATTCAGGCACTACTTGCTTTAATACACCATCTTTACTGGCTTTTATGCTGATCAAACCGCGCGGTGGTTCGATGCCGTTGGTGGCATTTGATATTTGTGATGAGGTTTCAGATGGCATTAAGGCCGACACCGTTGAGTTACGCACGCCATATTTTTTAATGTCAGCACGCAAGGTTTCCCAATCTAAATGCAAACTTTCGGTGGTGATTTTATCGATGTCTTTTTTATAGGTATCAATAGGCAATATGCCTTCAGCTAAGCGAGTTTCATTGAACTTAGGACAAGCACCTTGTTCTTTGGCCAATTGATTTGTTGCTTTTAATAAATAATATTGAATAGCTTCAAAGGTGCGATGGGTTAAGTTATTAGCGCTACCATTGGAATAAAACACCCCATTTTTAGCGAGATAATACGCAAAGTTAATAACACCAATTCCAAGTGTTCTGCGTGCCAGAGAGGCGTTATGAGCAGCAGGTAATGGATAGTCTTGATAGTCTAATAAACTATCAAGCGCGCGTACCGCCAAATCGGCTAATCCTTCTAATTCATCAAGCGAATCAATGGCCCCTAAATTAAACGCAGATAGGGTACACAGAGCAATTTCACCTTCTTCATCGTTAACGTGCGCTAATGGCTTAGTGGGTAGCGCAATTTCTAAACATAAATTACTTTGACGTATTGGGGCTACGTTGGGATCAAACGGACTGTGAGTATTACAATGATCTACATTTTGTAAATATATGCGACCAGTACTAGCACGCTCTTGCGCAAAGTCAGTAAATAGATCAATGGCTTTAATTGTTTTTTTGCGAATTGAATCATCAGCTTCATATTGTAAATACAGTGATTCAAATTTTTCTTGATCTTCAAAAAAAGCGTCGTATAAACCCGGTACGTCACTGGGGCTGAATAAAGTGATGTCACCGCCTTTGATCAACCGTTGGTACATGAGTTTATTAAATTGTACCCCGTAGTCTAAATGGCGAACGCGGTTTTCTTCAACACCACGGTTATTTTTTAAGACCAGCAAACTTTCAACTTCTAAATGCCATAACGGATAAAATAAGGTGGCGGCACCACCACGAACACCACCTTGTGAACAGCTTTTAACCGCCGTTTGAAAATGTTTATAAAAAGGAATGCAGCCAGTGTGAAATGCTTCACCATTGCGAATTGGGCTACCCAGTGCTCGAATTCGACCGCCATTTATACCTATACCCGCACGTTGAGAAACATATTTAACAATCGCACTTGAGGCGGCATTAATTGAGTCTAAACTGTCACCACATTCAATTAATACACAAGAAGAAAATTGACGAGTTGGCGTGCGCACACCCGCCATAATAGGCGTGGGCAGGGAAAGTTTAAAGGTTGAAATAGCGTGATAAAAACCTTCAACATAACTCAAACGAGTTTCTTTAGGATACTTTGCGAACAAGCAAGCGGCGACTAAAATATAAAGAAATTGTGCACTTTCATATATTTTGCCAGTGACTCGATTTTGCACAAGGTATTTACCCTCAAGCTGTTTAACGGCCGCATAACTAAAGTTTAAATCGCGTTGATGATCAATAATTTTTTCGAGTTGGGTAAAGTCTTCTGGGCTGTAATCTATCAGTAAATGTTGATCATACTTGCCTGACTCAACCATGTTAACAACGTGCTGATAAAGTTTTGGGGGTTCAAATTGACCGAATGCTTTTTTTCGCAAATGAAATATCGCCAAACGCGCAGCCAGATATTGATAATCTGGTGTTTCTTCAGAAATTAGATCGGCAGCTGATTTGATGATCGTTTCATGAATATCTTCGGTTTTTATACCATCATAAAATTGAATGTGTGATTTTAATTCAACTTGCGACACTGATACATTTTCAAGATTTTCTGCGGCCCAAGCGATAACACGGTGAATTTTTTCGAGATCAATGACTTCTTTTTCGCCATTACGTTTGGTTACAAAGAGCTTGTTTTTCATGAATGGTTGGGTATCCAAGTGTTGTTATAATTATTATGTAAAAGAGTGAAAATATAAATTTACAAGGCTAAATATTATTGTTAGCAAAAGGACTAAAACACAATATCTAGGGTTTTTAATTAATCTAAACACAAGATAATGATATTTTGTTGTTATTGCAAGTCAGTAAATGTGCAACGTTTCTTGGTATTGAGCACTTGGCTATTTTAAGTTAGTGAAGACTAACTTTAGGTGAGTGTTTTATGGCGATTTTGCTAAAACGCAATGACTTTTTTAAGCTATTTTTTTTATTTAGAATTATTTCCATCATACTTTCCGATGTATTATGTGTTTTTGTAATATAGGTTTTATTTTTTAGTTATATTAATAGTTTATAGTGATTGTTGTTTTTATGAGCAACTTGGTCAAAAGTTAATGTTGATCGGTTCAACCAAGTTACTTGCTAGCATAATTAGTTTATTTTTTGGCAAACGATCAAATAATTAACGTCTAAAGAGTCCACTAATTTATGATTTTCACTGATTGGATTGTAATGAATGCCTGTGGCATCAATACATTTTAAACCACTGTGTTCAGCCCATGAAATTAAACTAGCAGGACGAATAAATTTATCATGATCGTGCGTACCATTAGGAACCAGCTTAAAAAGTTTTTCCGCAGCAATAATGGCTAACAAGTACGATTTTATGGTTTTATTTAAGGTTGAAAAAAATACATAACCGCCCGCTTTTACCATGCTAGCACAAGCGTTAACGATAGATTGTGGATCGGGAACGTGTTCTAACATTTCCATACAAGTTATTAGATCAAAAGTATTTGGGCAGTCTAGGGCTTTTTCTTCGGCAGTTATTTTTTCGTAATTAAGTTTTATGCCCGTTTCAAGCGCATGTAACTTAGCAATATTCAATGGCTCTGTACCCATGTCAATGCCGGTTACTTTGGCACCTAATTTAGCAAGACTTTCAGCAAGAATGCCACCACCACAACCTACATCTAATACATTTTTATCGAACAGTTCACCGACATGTTGGCAGATGAACTGCCGACGTAATGGGTTAATTTGATGTAAAGGTTTAAAATCACCGGTTTCATCCCACCATTGTGAGGCGACTTGTTCAAATTTGGCGATTTCTTCGGGGTTAACATTTAATTGGCTGCTAGCTAATTCTGACATTGTTTTTTTGGTATCAAGCGTAAAAGATAATAGATTTTAAACCAATGCTCGATACAAACCTAGTATTTTGAATAGTTGATTGTGAAAAGTTGGAGATATAAAAACAAAGCGCTTGCATATAGTCGTGTTCATGTTATTTTTCTTGCACAATTTTTTTGAGGAATAATTTTCATGCCCAAGGCTAGCGAAATAAAAAAAAATGCTGCACTAGAGCATAATGGTAAAACACTTATTGTTAAAGATATTCACCGTTCGGTACCCCAAGGTCGTGCTGGTGGTAGTTTATATCGCATGCGTTTGTATGATGTTGTTACTGGTTTAAAAGTTGACGAAACCTTTAAAGCAGACGAAATGCTAAAATTTGCCGAACTTTCTCGTCATCCGGTGATGTTTTCTTATATAGATGGTGACGAATATGTATTTATGGATAATGTTGATTATACCCCATATCATTTAAATAAAAGTAGTATTGCTGAAGAGTTACTATTTATTACTGAAGATAGCGAAGGTTTACAACTAGTTATTGTTGACGATGTACCTGTTGCCATTGATTTACCTGCGACAGTTGATTTAGTAATTGTTGAAACAGATCCTTCAATCAAAGGTGCGTCAGCGAGTGCGCGAACTAAACCCGCACTGCTTTCTACTGGCTTGACAGTACAAGTGCCTGAGCATATTTCAAACGGTGAAAAGATCAAAGTGAATACGGCTGAGCATAAATTTATGGGACGTGCTTAATACTAAAATCAGCAATTGTCGCACTTATAAAGGTTGTATTGGTATCAAGCGCGAGTAAACATCCGCCTACGGTCGCGCTTAAATAATATCGCTACTAAACCTTTTTACAGCGTCGCCGCTTTCATTGCTTGAACAAACGCAGTTAATTCAGCCAACATAGTATTTTTATCATTAAGGTTATTTTTGATAATTTTAACTACCGCTGAACCACTAATAGCACCTATTGCTCCAGCGGTTAGTACCTGTTGTACTTGCTCGGGTGTTGAAATGCCAAAGCCTAACACGCAAGGGGCTGCGTTATACTCTTTTAAGGTGTCAAGCAAGTGTGTGGCTGGTATTTCCGCTTTGCTATCGGCTCCAGTTACACCTGAACGGCTCAACACATAGGTATAACCACGACTATGCGAGGCGACTTCGCGCAAAGTATCGTCACTGGCATTAGGCGGCGCAATAAAAATGGGTGCGATGCCATGCTTTAATGCCGCTGCTCTAAATGGCTTACTTTCGCGCATTGGTAAATCGGCAATTAGCACCGAATCTACACCCACTGCGGCCATATCGGCATAAAATTTATCGATGCCACGCGCAAACACTAAGTTGCCATAAAGTAATAAGCCAATAGGGATGTTCGGTGCATATTCACGTATTTTAGCGAGTATATCAATGCAAATATTGGTGTTTACCCCTGACTTTAATGCTCTAAGTGCCGCCATTTGAATGGTAATGCCATCGGCTGAGGGATCTGAAAAAGGAATACCCAATTCTAAGGCATCAGCACCAGCATCAATTAATGCTTTAATAATGTCAAAAGAGTGTTCAGCATTTGGATCGCCAATGGTAACAAAGGGAATAAACGCGCCTTGGTTTTGTTCCGCTAAATGAGAAAACGTTTGTTGATAGCGATAACCGACTTGCTGCTCTTGCTTAGCAATTGATTTAGTGAGTGTCATTATTTTTCTCCTCGGTGTTTTACCACGCTTTGCTCTGCACTGTCTGGATCAATAATCGCGTTTACATGCGCTAGATCTTTATCACCGCGACCCGATAAGTTAACTAAATAAATAGTTTTGGTGGTGGCTGCCTCTGCCATTTTTAACGCTTGCGCGAGTGCATGTGACGACTCTAACGCCGGAATAATCCCTTCTTTTAAAGCAAGTTCCTGAAAGGCGGCAAGTGCTTCATCATCATTTATGGCGACATATTGCGCACGACCGCTGTCTTTTAGTTGTGCATGTTGTGGGCCAACGGCGGGATAATCTAATCCGGCCGAAACTGAATATGACTCTTCAATTTGACCAAATTCATTTTGCATAATATAAGTGTAATTACCGTGCAACATGCCTTTGGTGCCAGCGACCAGTGTTGCGCCGTGCTGATTAGTATCTATGCCTTTGCCACCTGCTTCAACGCCAATCAATTTAACGCTTTCATCGCCAATAAAGTCATTAAACATACCTATGGCGTTTGAACCACCACCAACACAGGCAATAACATAATCGGGTAGGCGGCCTTCTTCTTCAAAAAACTGCGCTTTGGCTTCCTCGCCGATCATTTTTTGAAATTCGCGTACTATGGTCGGGAAGGGGTGCGGGCCAGCGGCGGTGCCAAGCAAATAATGAGCATTTTCATAATTGGCCGACCAATCGCGTAATGCTTCGTTTACCGCATCTTTTAATGTACCCGAGCCAGCGGTTACCGGAATAACTTCGGCGCCCATTAATTTCATGCGAAATACATTGGGTTGCTGACGCGCGCAATCGACTGCGCCCATATAAACTTTGCATTTTAATCCTAACAACGAGCAAGCAATGGCGGTAGCAACGCCGTGCTGCCCAGCACCTGTTTCGGCAATGATCTCGGTTTTACCCATACGTTTTGCTAGCAGTGCTTGTCCTAATACTTGGTTAGTTTTATGCGCACCACCATGCAATAAATCTTCACGTTTTAAATAAATTTTAGCCAGTGGGTTTTTTACAATATTTCGACAACAAGTCAGTGGCGTGGGGCGACCAGCGTATTTAGTCAGCAAATCATTAAATTCACTTAAAAAAGCCTCGTCGGTTTGCGACTCAATAAAAGCTTGCTCTAATTGTTCTAAAGCGGGTACTAATAATTCGCCGACAAACATGCCGCCAAATTCGCCAAAATAAGCGGGTAGTGTCTCTTTTACTTGAGATTTAATTTTAGCGTTAAAGCTACTTTCGTTAGCAATAGTCATGTTAATAATTCCGTATTTGCGCAAAAACTGCGTTAAGTTTTTCGGGGCATTTTACTGCGGGGCTAGATTCAACGCCGGAGTTGAGATCTAAACCAAATAATTCATTTTGAGTAAGTTGCTGTAATGCTTTATTAATGTTGCCTTGATTTAATCCGCCAGCTAAAAAACAGCGTGATAAATCTTGTTGGCTGGTGTTTAACGTTTGCCAATTAAACGCTTGTCCGCTGCCAGCATTTTTGCCATCAAGCACAAGATGAACAGCCTGAGTAGGTAATGGGGGCAAGTCGTCTGTAACCGCCACTGCTTGCCATATTTGACAATGTTCGATGCTTGCCTGTTTAAATTTATGCTTTAAATTATTAATGTAAGCTTGATCTTCATTGCCATGTAATTGCACCGCATATAAGTTGAGTGCTGTAACCAATTTAACAATTTCGCAGCGTTTATGGTTAACAAAAACACCCACATAATTAAGGCTAGGTTCTTGTTCTACAATGCTTTTGGCTTGCGCAGTGCTAACAAAACGTGGTGATTTTTCAGCGAAAATTAAACCGCCAAATTGTGCGCCCGCACTTATTGCTGCGTGTGCATGTTTTGCGTGGTTTAAGCCACAAACTTTATTGTTACCATAAATGAGTTGTCGACAAGCCAGATCAATATCATTTTGCGCCATAACTGAACTGCCGACTAAAAAACCACTAACCGCTGGTGCTAATTCGCGTACTTGTCCGTTGGTATAAATACCTGACTCTGAAATAACAATACAATCATCTGGCAGCAAAGGGGCAAATTCAAAGGTGCGACTAATATCGGTAGACAGATCACGTAAATTACGATTATTAATGCCGATCATTCTAGCGTTGAGTTTAAGCGCCCGATCACATTCATCCTCGGTAGAAACTTCCGTTAATACCGCTAAGTTATATTTTTGTGCAACGCTGGCAAGCTGCAAATATTCATCATCGCTTAATACGCTAAGCATTAATAAAATGGCGTCAGCTCCGTAATAACGAGCTAAGTGCACTTGATAAACATCAACAAAAAAATCTTTATTTAATACCGGGCAAGCTACTGTTTCAGCCACCGTTTTTAAATAGTCATAAGTGCCTTGAAAATACTTTTCATCGGTTAAAACCGAAATAGCGGCAGCATATTTATCGTAAATTTGGCAAATGGCTTTAACATCAAAATCAGCGCGAATAAGACCTTTTGACGGTGAGGCTTTTTTGCATTCTAAAATAAATCCCGCGTAAGGTTTACTTGGGCTACGAGTTAGTGCTGCGTACATGTCTTTTGTACTTGGCACTAATTCATTAATGAAATTTATTAGCGGAAAACTCTGTTTTAATGCGGCAATTTCAACACGCTTATTAGCAACAATTTTTGTTAAAATATTGGCCATTATTAACTGTCCTGTTGAGAAGGTGTTTGATTAGAAACGTGAACTAAAGTTTCTAGGGTAATTAATGCTTTGCCTGAAGCTAAAACGCTACTGGCAAGCTTCGCGGCAGCTTTTAAGTTATCGGTTTTATCGTGCAAATAAAGTAATGCCGCACAATTAATAATAACCGCAGCATTATGGGCTGCTTGGCCATTGCCTGAAAGAATTGCTTTAATAATGTCGGCATTTTCTTGTGGTGTACCCCCTTTAATTTCTTCAAGGCGGTAATTGTCTAAGCCAAAATCGGCAGGGCTAATGACTTTTTCAGTGAGTTTGCCATCGCGTATTTCTGTTACTTGTGTTTGCCCATGTAGTGCTATTTCATCTAAACCACTGCCATGCACCACCCAAGCACGTTCAACGCCTGTTAGTAACAAGGCTTGTGCTAAGGTGTTGATTAATGAGGGAGTATACACGCCCAATAGCATGATTTTTGGATGAGCAGGATTTACTAACGGGCCTAAAATATTAAACAGGGTGCGAATGCCCATGACTTTGCGCACTGGCGCGGCGTGTTTAAAGCCAGCGTGGTAAGCGGGAGCATATAAAAAGCATAAATTCGCTTGCTCAAGGCATTGGCTTGCGCTTGCTGGCGACATGGTTAAATTAACGCCAAAGGCTTCGAGTAAATCAGCAGAGCCCGACATGCTAGAAACGCTGCGGTTGCCATGTTTGGCCATTTTTAGCCCACATGCTGCCGCTAATATCGCCGCCGTGGTCGAAATGTTAATGGTATTCGCTCCATCACCACCCGTACCAACACAGTCACTCACAAAACTCGGTTGTGCTGGGAATTTTGTGGCAAATGTGCGAATAGCAACGGCAGCACCAGCGATTTCTGTTGCACTTTCCCCTTTAATTTTTAACGCGGTAAGTACACTTGCTAATAATTCTGGCGCCACTTCGCCGTTGATCACTTGACTAAAAAATTGTTCGGCTTGTGCCTGAGTTAATGAGTCACCATCAACTAAAATTTCTAAAACTGATTTTTCTGTTGTTGCTTTCATCTTAACTTCCTTTTTTTGTGGCATTTAGAGCAAGTAAGTGCGCAATACTTTGTGCCAATAAGCTACTGCCATACGTGGTAAGAATAGACTCGGGATGAAATTGCATGCCAATTACCGCTTCTTTAGTGTGTTCAATCGCCATCACCATATTCGTTACATTTTCATTGCTAAAACTGGCAGTAACACTGAGTTCAGTGGGAATATTACTACCAACAAGTGAATGATAACGAGCAACGGGTATGGGGCTGCTAATATTTTTAAATGCGCCAGTAGCACAATGGTCAATGTTTGATGCTTTACCATGAACAATTTCGTTGGCGCGAATAACATTGCCGCCATAATGCTCGATCAAGGCTTGATGACCTAAACAAATACCTAACATTGGGAATTTAGCTGCACATTTTTTGATCAGCGCCATTAAGCAGCCCGCTTTACTTGGCGTGCCGGGGCCTGGAGATAAAACTAATAGTACCTCTTTACCTTGCTTGGCACTGTGTTGCATTTTTTCAAAAATAAACTTGGCACTTAAGGTATTGCGATAAATGATCGGCGCAAAGCCTAATAGTTGCAATTCGTCCACTAAGTTATAAGTAAAGGAGTCTAAATTATCAAGCATAAAAAGCTCAGTTGTTGAGGTACTCACTATTGTTGCTCCTTAGACGTTGAATTAGCATTTTGTTTTGTTGTTGCTTGTATGGCAGTAAGCACGGCTTGTGCTTTTTGGCGGGTTTCATTGGCTTCGGCTTGTGGGTTTGAGTCATAAACCACACCTGCGCCAGCTTGCACTTGTGCAATATCATTTTTAACAAATGCGCTGCGAATAACAATGCAGGTATCCATTTCGCCAGTGCCAGTAATATAACCCACCGCGCCACCATAACTGCCACGGCGCTTGCCCTCAACTTGGCGAATAAGGCTGGTTGCTTTTACTTTAGGCGCACCAGATAGCGTACCCATATTCATACATGCTTGATAAGCATGCAGGGCGTCTAAATCGCTCGACAAAGTGCCGCATACACGCGAAACTAAATGCATTACATGAGAATAACGGTCAACCTTAAGTAAATCAGCAACATGGCGCGTACCAGCCTTGCATACACGAGCAATATCGTTACGTGCTAAATCAACCAACATAATATGCTCGGCAAGCTCTTTTTTATCAAGACGTAAATCTAATTCAATGCGCGAGTCTAAATCAGCTGAAAAGCTACCGTCAGGGTTAAAACCGCGCGAACGAGTACCCGCAATGGGGTAAATTTCAACTTGGCGATCACCTTCAGCGCCGTGTTGTTGATATTTAAGCGCTGATTCAGGAGAAGCACCAAAAATGCAAAAGTCGCTGTCGTTTAAATAAAACATATAAGGGCTAGGATTACTGAGTTTAAGTGCTTGGTAGGCGGCAATCGTATCAGTACAAGGCAAGCTAAAGGTGCGTGAGGGCACCACTTGAAAAATATCACCGGCGCGAATGTTTTCTTTTAATTGCTCAACTATTTGGCAATAGCTTTCATCAGATATATCAACCGTTATGGTATCGGAGCCAATATTAACAGCAGCAGTAGCTAGCCTAGTTTCGGTTATTTCAGTGTTTAATATTTGTTTTACTTGCTCAAGTCGCTGTTGCATTTGTGCGTGTGCGTTTACTTGATCTGAGCTGGCATTATCTGCACTGGCATTATCTGTACTAGAAAAAATGTTAACTATAATTTCA
Source organism: uncultured Pseudoalteromonadaceae bacterium (assembly GCA_964629005.1). Taxonomy (GTDB): domain Bacteria; phylum Pseudomonadota; class Gammaproteobacteria; order Enterobacterales; family Alteromonadaceae. Next base: position 17,153 of record CAZVPC010000015.1, read on the forward strand.
CTGCTTTGTTGTTCGTGATCGATAACAACCAATGTTTCGGCTAAATAATAAACAAAGTCAGGGCAAGTATTTTCGCCATCAGGCACGGGAGGTAATTGTTCACTCATTGCCATCATGTCAAAAGCAAAAACGCCGCCTAAAAATACCGAAAAAGCGTGAGAGTATTGCTCATTGGTGGGTGTTAAATGATTGAATAAGCGCAAGCTTTGAAAAGGGTTAATGGCTTTTAAACGACTATTTTCGTCTAAATCAGCAGCAACGTCGGCGAATTGTGCAATAACTTCACTTTCGATTATTTGTAAGTTGGCGTGTTCAGTTAATTGTTGCACCACAAAGCGTAAGGCATTTTGGCCATTAGCTGATAAGGCCGTAAAGGTAACGACATTGCCGTTACATACTATTTTTATGGCAGCATCAACCAGCAGTAAGCTTTTTAATAAATGCTTTTTATCAATTTCTGCCGACTCGAGTAATAGGTTGTTTTTTTTATCTTTGCATAATAATTGGTACAGACTCAATGGATCGCGTTGATAGCGTGCATTGGTGGTTAAGGTATGCACATAACCGCTTGCTGTTTTTTCTAATTTATTCATTCGATGGTTTTACCTAAAGTGTAGTGATTATTTCGTCAACCTGCATAAATTGGCAATAGCCACCAGATGAACCATGTTTTTGCTTTATTCATGTTAGCTCTCTTTTGTGTTTTTATCGTCTCTAAAAAGCGCGGTTAAAACCTCGCCTACGCTATATATATATTATCCTGAACATAAAAAAACCCGCTTATTACTAAGCGGGTTTTCAGGATTTTTTTTGTACTGACTATCTTCTTTTTTAATTTTAGCGTACAAACAATTATCACAACCCACTTATGTTGAGTTATGCCACCACCAAATCATCGATAATATAGTTAGTTTTGTTTGCTTCATTGGTATTGCCGCTATTTGTTATTTGTTTATTACTAAAATGTCAGTACACTTGCGCTTAATTAAGTTACTTTAACCAAGCCCCTATAGAAGACAATATTATGACCTTGGTGTCAACCGCTGATTTAGACAAATTTCCTTTTTCAAAAGCTGCCACAGGTGAGCATTGCCGTATTGATTTGCATAGTCATACCACGTATTCAGATGGCGGTAGTACTCCGCAAGAGCTTGTAGAACGGGCGATTAACTTTCAACTTGATGTGCTGGCGATCACCGATCACGATACTATGCTTGGTCTTGATAGTGCGCATCGTTATATTAAAGATAAAAATCTACCACTTAAATTAATTAACGGTATTGAAATTTCCACTGAATGGCAAGGTTTTGAAATTCATATTGTTGGTTTAAATGTTAAGCAAACAAGCACCGAGCTATTAGCCTTAATAAGCAAACAACAGCAATTACGAGAACAGCGTGCATTGGCTATTGGTGAAAAATTAGCGAAATGTGGTTTTACTGGTATTTATGAACAGGCAAAAATATTAGCAGGCTCAGGTAACGTTGCAACAAACGACGCTAAAAGTGGTTCAATAACCCGTGCGCATTTTGCCAAAGTATTGCATCAGCAAGGTCATGTTGCCACCATGCAAAAAGCCTTTGATAAGTACATTGGCAAGGGTAAACGTGCTTATGTAAAACCTAATTGGTGCAGTATTGAACAAGCCGTTGAGGTTATTCATGCGGCGGGCGGCAGCGCAGTGATGGCACATCCTATTCGATATGACATATCGGCAAAATGGTTACGACGTTTGATTGTACAATTTAAAGCAGATGCTGGCGATGCACTTGAAATTGTTTTGCCACAAATGGCACCGCAACAACGTGAAATAATGTTAAACTATTGTTTAGAATATAATTTGCATGCGTCGATGGGCTCAGATTTTCATTATCCTAGTAAATGGAGTGATTTAGGGCGAAATTTACGCATGCCTGCAAAAGCGAAACCTGTATGGGCGCTGTGGCAATGATCATAGCAAGTTGATGGTGTCTATATACTGAAACAAGTTCAGCATGACGAGTGCCGTTGCCCTTACGAGTGTCGTCATCCTGCCGCAAGTCAGGATCTAGTCTTTGCAAAATAAATAAAAAAGGAAAAAACCATGAGCCAATTTTTCTACGTACATCCTGACAACCCGCAAGGGCGATTAATGAAGCAGGCCGCAGAAATCATCCAAAAAGGCGGTGTGGTGGTATACCCAACTGATTCTGGTTATGCTTTAGGTTGTCATATTGGTGATAAAAAAGCGTTAGAGCGTATTTGCCAAATTCGAGACCTTTCTAAAGCACATAATTTTACACTGGTGTGTCGAGATTTATCCGAAATATCAGAGTACGCTCGTATTGACAATATCGCCTTTCGGTTACTTAAACATAATACCCCCGGTGCTTATACGTTCATTTTTAAAGGCACTAAAGAGGTTCCTAAACGCTTACTTAATGATAAGAAAAAAACCATTGGCATTCGTATCCCTGACAATAATATTACTCAAGCATTATTGAGCGAGTTAAAAGAACCTATTATGTCTACCACCTTGATCATGCCCGGTGAAAATATGGCTGAATACGATCCTGAGCATATTCGTGATATTTTAGAGCATCAAGTTGATTTAATTATCAACGGTGGTTATTTAGGTGAACACCCCACTACGGTGATTGATTTTTCTGAGGGTGAAACTGAAATACTTCGTGTTGGTGAAGGTGATGCTAGTCCGTTTGAATAGTCGCTATTACCACCAGAACGAGGGAACGAGGCATTCAGCATAACGGCTTTTAGATCCTGAAATATATTAGGATGACAAATCTTCTTTAAACACCTGAGTAAACTACAGAGTTATGATAAATAATAACACAATAAATCAAGGTGAAATGCAACAACAGCCGTTACCTTTTGCATTGATCCATGGTGAAACTGTGGTTGAAAAACCGCAAGATTTATTTATTCCGCCGGACGCCTTAGAGGTTATTCTTGAAAACTTTGAAGGACCGCTTGATTTATTGCTTTATCTTATACGTAAACAAAAATTAGATGTTGTTGATTTACCCATTGCTCAAATTACACAACAATATATGAGCTATATTGATATCATGACTGAATTAAAACTAGAATTAGCCGCTGAATATTTAGTGATGGCGGCAATTTTAGCGGAGATCAAATCTCGTTTATTACTCCCTAAATTAGTGCTTGAAGATGCTGAAGTTGACCCTCGTGCTGAATTGGTTAGGCGTTTACGAGAATATGAAATTATTAAAAAAGCCGCTCAAGAACTTGACGATTTGCCGCGCTTAGAACGAGACTTACATACGGTTAAGGTACTTTTTGCTGATAATTTTACTCGCTCGGTCAGCCAACCTGATGTCGATTTACCTGAATTAGTCGATGCGTTACAGTCGGTTTTAAAGCGTTGTGAAGCATATCAACACCATCAAATTCAAGCGGAAACTTTATCAACTCGTGAGCGCATGAGTATTATTATGGAAACGTTAACCCATTCGCCTTTAACCTTTGTTGAATTTAGTCAGTTTTTTTGTCCTGAAGAAGGTAAAGCGGGTGTGGTGGTGACTTTTTTAGCCATGTTAGAATTAATCAAAGAGTCATTAATTGAATGTATCCAAAGTCAGGTGTTAGGGCAAATTCAACTTAGGCTAGTTTGTAAATGACGAAAAACAATGAGAATGATAAACTCAAACAACTTATTGAAGCGGCTATTTTTATTGCGGAAAAGCCATTGTCGTTAGATTATTTACGACATACATTGTTAGCTGATCTTAGCCCGAGTGCTAACACATTAAAAATATGCCTTGAGCAGTTAAAAGCCGACTATCAAAACCGAGGCATTAGTTTAGTTGAGGTAGCTTCTGGTTTTCGTTTTCAAGCACGAGCCGAATTGAGTGAACAGTTAACGGTGCTTTTTCAAGAAAAATCGCCAAAATATTCAAGAGCGTTATTAGAAACCTTAGCATTAGTCGCTTACCGACAACCGATAACGCGAGGTGAAATTGAAGATATTCGAGGTGTCGCTGTTAGTAGTCACATTGTTAAAACGTTATTAGAACGTAACTGGCTAAAAGTACTTGGTCATAAAGAAGTGCCCGGGCGTCCGGCTTTATATGGCACCACTAAAGAGTTTTTAGATTATTTTGCTTTAAGTTCATTACAGCAATTACCCAAATTAATGGAAACTGAGGATAGTCAAAAATTTGAACTATCGTAAATTTAGCATGAAGCTTATAATAGTACTCAACTATGAGTTAGAAAGATGATCTTACTGACGTGAAAGAGAAAACCAATGTCTGCTAAAAAAACTGAAAAAGCCCCTGAAAAAAATACTGAAAAACTACAAAAAGTGCTAGCGCGAGCTGGTAAAGGTTCAAGACGAGCAATGGAAGACGTGATCAGTGCCGGTCGAGTTAGTGTTGACGGTAAAACCGCTTATTTAGGGGATCGCGTTACGGGCACTGAACAAATTCGACTAGATGGTCATGCTGTGACTATTATTGCAAACGAAGAACAGTTGTGTCGGGTGTTAATTTACAATAAACCCGAAGGAGAAATGTGTACCCGTAAAGATCCTGAGGGGCGAGCAACGGTATTTGATCGACTACCACCGCTTGAGGGTGAGCGTTGGATTGCCGTAGGGCGACTTGATATTAATACCTCGGGCATGTTGTTATTTACCACTGACGGTGAATTAGCAAATCGATTAATGCATCCGTCACAACAAATCGAACGTGAATATGCCGTGCGGGTATTTGGTGAAATAAATGAAGCTATGCTACAAACGCTACGTGCTGGCGTTAAACTTGAAGACGGCATGGCGAAATTTAATACCATTACTTATCGTGGTGGTGAAGGGCGTAATCATTGGTTTCATGTGGTATTAACTGAAGGCAGAAACCGCGAAGTAAGGCGATTATGGGAAAGCCAAGATGTACAAGTGAGCCGTCTTATTCGGGTTCGTTATGGCAACTTAGAAATGCATCGTCAATTGCCATTAGGTGGTTGGGAAGAACTGCCGTTAAAAGATGTTAATTATTTTCGACAATTAGTTGCTTTATCGCCAGAAACTAAAAGCAAAGTTAAAGTCAATGAAAAAGCGATAGATAATGCCAAGAGCCGCCGTATTCGTCGTTCAGTTAAAAAACACCAGATGCGCCATAAACAGTCTACTCGTCGTCGCCGTTAAATTTCAGGAACTAGGCTCTAGGATCATGAGCTTTTTCTTTTATTAGCAGTTTTGTAACTTGAGGTATTTGTGCAAAAATATTATATACAAGATCAACATCTCCTTACTGATATTTGTCAGCAATTGGCCAAATCAGCCATTTTAGCCATAGATACCGAATTTGTTCGTACCCGTACTTACTATCCCAAATTGGGTTTGTTACAGGTATGCAACGGCGAAATAATTGCTCTAATTGATCCTGTGGCTTTAGCTGACTTATCTCCCTTTTGGCAGTTATTAACCAACAAAAACATTCGTAAAGTATTACACGCTTGCTCCGAAGACTTAGATGTGTTTTTATCTTGCGCACTGTTTTCAGGACAAAATTGTAAACCCGTGAATATGATCGACAGTCAAATAATGATGGCATTTTTAGGTCATGGTTTATCACTGGGATATGCGGCAATGATCAAACATTTTACCGAGGTTGAGTTAGATAAGTCGGAGTCGCGAACCGATTGGATCAAACGACCTCTTACCGAGCGACAGTTAAGTTATGCTCAAGCGGATGTTGATTATTTATATCAGGTTTATCCTAAAATAGTGGCTCAATTAGAACAAAAGCAATTAATGGCTAATGCGCTTGAAGAAAGTGCTAATCAAATTGAAAAGAAATTCACTCCCATTGATGAAAACCTACTTTTTTTAGATATTAAACAAAGCTGGCGTTTAAATTCTCAGCAGTTAAATCGATTAAAACAGTTAGCAAAATGGCGTTATAACCGTGCTAAACAACGTGATTTACCACTAAGTTTTGTGGTTAAAGATCATACTTTAATTGCCTTGTCACAGCGAGATCCTAATAATGTTGGTGCCATGGCGAATATTGAAAACATTGATATTTTAGATGTACGTCATCAAGGAAAAGCAATGCTAGCGGTGCTTCGCCAAATTGCTAAAGATGAGGATCAAAACTATCCGGCAGCGATTGTTCGTTTAGATCAATATCCGGGTTATAAAGGGAATTTTAAAAAAATTAAAAGTTTTATCGCTGAAATTGCAGCACTTTCAGGTTTAACTATTGAAATATTAGCATCGAAAAAACAAATTAATAAATTTTTAAGCTGGCATTATAAACTAAATTTTGCAGAGCAAAAGCGTGACGAAGTCGATTTTTTACAAGGTTGGCGTTTTGAATTGTTTGGTCAACAACTGCAAAAATTAGTAGAAAAAGATAGTTAATATTTTTCAACCGTTAGTATTTTATTAGTATTTTTTGAGATAAATGGCGTGAACAAAAGTTCTTGTGCGTGTTATTATTTTCTATTCTCCATTTTATTATCTAGGTCTCCGTTATGCTGTGTGCTATTTATAAAAGCTCTAAAAAAGAGTTCACTTACCTTTTTGTTAAACAACGTGATGATTTTTCTACGGTGCCAGAGGCATTAATGACTACTTTTGGCACACCACAGTTAGTTACTTTAACTAACTTAGCTAGTAAAACAACATTAGCGATGGCAGATATCGCCAAGGTGAAAGAGAATTTAATTAACCAAGGTTATTATTTACAACTTCCGCCACCCGTTGAAAATTTATTAACGCAACATAAGGCGTTAATGACACTAAAACACCAAAACGTAATTGATCGTAACAATACCGAGCAAGGTGATTAAATGGCTTTATTTCTGGGTAAAATTATAAAAATTTCGTTATTCACAACGCTGTGTGTGTGGTTAAATACAACGGTTGCGGCTGAGCAAGTAAAATCAACAACTAAGCTTAGTTTTTTACAATACATTGAACAGCTAAAAATAGAAGCAGTAAATAAAAAACATTTTAAAACGGCTCTTATATCCTCAGCTTTTGCCGGAGTAAAATATTATAAACGCGCCATCAGTGCAGATCGAAGCCAACCTGAAAAAGTAGAAACACTCGATACTTATTTGCCTAAACGTATTCCTAAATGGAAAGTAGCCAAAGCGAGAAAGCTTTATAAAAAACATAAAAAATTATTAGTTAGAATTGGTGAAAAATATGGGGTGCAACCGCGATTTATTATAGCTTTATGGGGGCTGGAAACCAATTTTGGTAAATACACGGGTAATTATAATGTGATCTCTGCGCTAGCAACCCTTGCTTATGAAGGTCGTCGAGAAACTTTTTTTAAAAAACAATTATGGGCAGCATTAACCATTTTAGCCCAAGGTCATATAAGTCCAAACAAAATGATCGGCTCTTGGGCTGGAGCTATGGGACAAAATCAATTTATGCCAACGTCTTTTCTGGCTTATGCCGTAGATGGTGATGGTGATGGTAAAAAAGACATTTGGACAAATACTGCGGATGTTTTCGCTTCGGTTGCTAATTATTTAAAACAAGAAGGTTGGAATGACGATTTAACTTGGGGAAGACAAGTTAAATTACCTCATGGTTTTGATGTTTCTTTAGCGATCCCTAGAAACACTGGCAGTCGAGAAAAATGGTTAGTGGCTTGGAAAAAGCATGAAAAATCGTTATTGGTTTGGCAAGACTTAGGCGTTCGTCGAGCCGACGGTACCAGCTTACCAAAAGTAGACATAAACGCTGCGCTGATCTTCCCCGATGGAGAAAAGGGTCGAGTATATTTAGCGTATGATAATTATAAAAGTTTGATGCATTGGAATTTATCCTATTATTTTGTCTCATCGGTTGGACATTTATCTGATCGTATTAAATTTCCACCGATTAAATAAACATAAAAAGCAGCGCAAGTTAACCGTAGATGGGGCTTTAGCCGCGCTATATCGTCATCCTGACGTAGGTCAGGATCTAACAAAAT
>CAZVPC010000016.1:0-24685 GCA_964629005.1 uncultured Pseudoalteromonadaceae bacterium
TTAAAATTGAATATACGTTTTCAAGTACTGAAACAACTCGCGAGTATATTTCGCTGGTTTTTCAGCTAGGTGTTCCTTACTCGCTTGGCGCACTAATTGGCGAAGTTTTTGTCGTTCCATTTGATCATATTTACTGAGTAAAGTTTCAATACTCTCATTTCCTTGTGCAATTAATTCATTTCTAACTTGCTCTAAATAAATGTGTTTTGAGGACTCTTGTTGGTGTTTGTTGGCCATTACATCTAACGCTTGGTTAATGGGAGTTAAATCAGTTTCCAGTAATATTTTGGCAATGTGTCTAATATGTCGACGTAAAGCTTCGTGTTTATTGGCGATTTTATCCGCCAGTGTCATGGCATATTGTAAATCTTCACTTAAGGGTAAGCGACTGCGTTGATGTTTTGACATGGCAACTAATTTTTGAGCGAAATCCTGCAGCTGAAACATTTCGCGTTTTATTTCAGATTTACTTTTTAATTCTTCTTCATTATCGTCGTGTTGTATTGGCGTTTGTCGTGCAGATATTTTGCTCATGTGTTTTTGCTTATTGATTCATAATTAATATCAAGTGAATCCTACATTTGAATTTACTTGGTGGGTATAGACTTATCCCTAGTATACAATTTGTATGTTATCCTTGCATTAAGTGATTAGCTATTTGATTTAAAGATGACAGATAAAGACAATATTTTAGAACAATTTGAGCAGGTTAAAGAACGTGTTGCACAAGTATTAACACTGGCTGATTCGCTCGGAGCCGACGGGGCTGAAGTGGCAATGAGCCGACAACAAGGTTTAAGTGTTGGCACACGTTTAGGTGAAGTGGAAACGGTTGAGTTTACCAATGACGGCGCACTGGGTATTACTGTGTATCAGCAAGGCCGAAAAGGTAGCGCCTCAACGGCGGATTTGTCTGAACAAGCGTTGCAGCAAACGGTGCAAGCGGCGATAAATATTGCTCAATATACCTCCATTGATGAATGTTCAGGTTTGGCGGATAAAGAACGTTTAGTGATGACTCCAGATGACTTAGATCTTTATCATCCTAAAATGATTGCAACTGATGAAGCCATTGATATTGCTCGGTGTTGTGAAAATACGGCGTTAGCGGTTGATGCTCGTTTGACTAATTCAGATGGTGCTAACTTTTCCAGCTATAATGGTTTTCGGGTTTATGGTAATAGCCATGGACAAATTGTTGGTTATCCGAGTAGTCGTCATAGTCTATCTTGTGTGATGATCGCCGCTGAGAATAATGATATGCAAAGGGATTATGCTTATTCAGTTAACCGAGATTTTGCTTTGTTATCTAGCCCAGAGCAAGTGGGTAAAGAGGCGGCGCAAGAAGCATTATCACGATTACATAGTCAAAAATTGGCGACGGGTAAGTATGCGGTTATGTTTCGAGCAGATATTGCTAATTCTCTTTTTGGTCACTTTATCGCGGCTATCAGCGGTGGTAATTTATATCGAAAATCATCCTTTTTACTCGATGCGCTTGGTCAACAAGTTTTTCCTGAATTTTTAACAATTGAAGAAAAACCGTTTATTAAAAAAGCCTTAGCGAGTAGCCCGTTCGACAATGAAGGTGTTTTGCCGGTTGAACGAAATATTATTAAAAATGGAGTTTTAGAAAGTTATTTGTTAACCAGCTATTCTGCTCGTAAGTTAGGGCTTACTACAACGGGTAACGCTGGCGGTATACATAATTGGAAGTTGTCAGCCAATGGTGGTGATTTTAATGCGATGTTAAAGCAGCTTGGTACAGGTTTATTAGTGACCGAATTAATGGGGCAAGGCGTTAATGTTGTTAATGGCGATTATTCACGTGGTGCAGCAGGTTTTTGGGTTGAGCATGGTCAAATAAAATATCCGGTTGCAGAAATTACTATTGCAGGTAATTTAAAAGATATGTTTAGCAGTTTGCTTGCGATAGGGACAGATACCGATCTACGTGGCAGTATTCATACCGGATCTTTGTTGTTTGAAGCAATGCAAATATCTGGAGTTTAAACTTTATTATAGGTTAATAGTCGCGGCAAGCAGCAACCTACAAAAAAAATTGTAGGTTGTCACGAGTGCAGCGAGGCATAACCAAGTGTTTGTTAATTGCCTAACATTAAGGTTGCGGTGCCTAAAAAAGCGAAAATACCAACAACATCGGTAATAGTAGTGAGCAATACTCCGCCAGCAAGTGCAGGGTCAATATTCACTTTTTTCAATAACAAGGGAATGCTAACACCAGCGATACCCGCTGCGGTTAAGTTCATTAACATGGCAATAGCAATAACACCACCTAAGGTAATGTCTTGCTTCCATAACGCCACCATTGCCGCGATTAATAACGCCCAGATCAAACCATTCAAAAAGCCAACGGCTAATTCTTTTATAAGCAATGTTCTGGCGTTACTATCGCCCACATGGCCTAATGCCATACCACGAATAACTAAGGTTAAGGTTTGGTTGCCCGCAACACCACCCATGCTGGGCACTAGTGAGTTTAAAATAGCTAAAATAGTTAATTGACTCAAAATGCCATTAAACATACTGGTGACAGCAACGGCTAGTAATGCGGTAATTAAATTAACGCCTAACCAAATTGAACGCTGCCGAGTACTTTTGACTACGGGAGCAAAAGTGTCGGCTTCGTCGCCTAAACCCGCCATGCTCATCATTGAATGCTCGGCATCTTCACGAATAATATCAATAACATCATCAATGGTAATACGACCAAGTAAATGACCGTTGCTATCAATAACGGGCGCTGAAAACCAATCATGACGTTCAAACAGTTGTGCCACATCAATGTCCGACATATCAACGGGAATTGCTTGTATTTCGTTGTTAATGAGTAAAGAAACATTGGTTTCAGCTTTGGCGGTAACAATCGCCGCTAAAGACACCACTCCAATAAAATGATCTTCATGATCAACCACATAAAAAGAATCAGTCGATTCGGGTAGTTGCCCTTTTAATCTTAAATAACGTAATACCACATCAACGGAACATCAGGACGTAAAGTTATGGTATCGGTATTCATCATACCACCCGCACTTTCTTCGTCGTATGATAATGCGGTTTCTACTCGCGCTCGATCTTGGCTGTCCATCGAGTTGAGTACTTCTTGATATTCATTATCAGGAAGTGTTCTTAACACTTCTGCTAAATCATCAACATCCATACCTTCGGCAACAGCAGCAACCTTTTCAGGACGCATACTTTTTAAAATACCTTTGCGAACTTCTTCATTAAGTTCTTCAAGTATTTCACCGTGCAGATCGGGATCAATGAGTTGCCAAACAATATCGCGTGTTTTGGCGGGCGATGATTCTAAAATTAAGGCAGCATCATAGGCGGGCATGTTTTGTAATAATTTTCTAACATGCACAAATAAACCGCTATCAAGTGCTTTATTGACTTGTTGCAGGCGTTTTTGATTAAATTCTTGCTCTGAAATTTCCGGCATATGGTTTTGATCCTGTGCCGTGTTTTAATGCCAACTTCTGAAAATGAACGCTATTATTATTTTCAGTCGAAATTATACTTAGTAGTATTGTTAGTTAAAGTTTAACCTAAATATGGAGTTTTTTCAGCAATTTTATTAGCTTATTGAATTTTTCAATGCGTTTTAATGTGTGGTAATTGCCTGTAAATGGACGAATGTTTATTCACATTCGTCAAATTTATCATTGATTAATTGGCATACACTAGCGAGTGCTGCTTCTGCATCTACGCCATTAGTGCTAATAGTGACTGATTTACCTTGACCACCAGCTAATAACATTAATGCCATAATTGAGCTGGCATCGGCAACTTTGTCACCAAGTGTCACCGATATAATGGCGTCGAACTGCTGCGATAATTGTGCGAGTTTTGTTGCTGCTCTGGCATGTAAACCGAGCTTGTTAACGATGGTGAGAGTTTTATTTAATATTGGCATAATGGTTAGTTATTTTTGAATGGATCAATTAAGTTGCTTTAATATCAATATCACGATGTCTGGTTTGAATATCTTCGCGTTCTTTGCGAAAGTTATTGGCTAGTAATTCGGCGATATAAACTGAACGGTGTTTGCCGCCAGTACAACCAATCGCAATGGTGACATAGGTACGATTATTACGCTCTAAATGAGGTAACCAAGTCATCATAAAGCTATTTATTTGCCAAATAAATTTAGTCACAATGGGTTGACTAGCAAGAAAGTCTTTAACGTTTTGATCTAAGCCGGTGCCTTTTTTTAGTGATTCTTCCCAAAAAGGATTGGGTAAAAATCGGGCGTCGAAAACAAAGTCAGCATCGGGTGGAATACCATATTTGTAACCAAAGGATTCAAAGACTAACACCATCACACCGGTTTTTTTACCTAAGATACGTTCTCTAACTAAGTCAGCAAGTTGGTGAGGTGAAAGTTTACTGGTATTAATGTATAAATCAGCGCGACTAGAAACCGGTTCAAGTAATTTTTTTTCTAAGGCAATGGCTTGATCAAGCGCAATATTTTGTTTGATTAAGGGGTGCAACCGTCGCGTTTCACTAAAACGGCGGATCAAATCCCCATCGTTGGCATCTAAATAAAGAATGCTGAGTTCAACGGAATTTGGTAAATAATCAATAATTTCAGAGGCGTCATTAGGATCATCAGGCAAGTTGCGCACATCAAGACTAACGGCAACTTTATCGTAATCGTTGATCACGGTATGGGTTAATGCAGGTAATAAATTAACGGGAATATTATCTACACAGTAATAACCTAAATCTTCTAGTACGCGCAGGGCAACTGATTTTCCTGAGCCTGAACGACCACTCACTATAATTAAATTCATGGGTTATTCTACTCGGCTAATAAGTTGAAAAAGTTGTTGGTTGGTTTGGCATTTTCTGAGTTGTTTACAGATTTGTTTGTTAGTGAATATTTTGGCAATGCTTTGTAGCGTTGTTAAATGTTCTTTGCACTGTGCTTCGGGCACAAATAAACCAATAAAAATATCAACAGGACGTTTATCAATTGCGTCAAATTCAATGGCTTGTTCAGTGGTGATCAGTACCGCGATTACTTTGCTAGTCTTTGTTAACCGACCGTGAGGAATGGCAATACCATTACCAATGCCGGTACTACCTAACTTTTCGCGTAACATTAAACTATCAAGTAAGTCTTGTTGGTTAAGCTCAGTTATTTTGTGCACAGCAACGGCGCTTAATTGCTCAAGAAGTCGTTTTTTACTGGTGGCAGGAACTGCACAAAGTGTGCAGTCCTCTGATAGTATGTCTAATAACCGCATAATATTAGTGTTGGGTTATTTTCCCTTTGTATTTTAAAATTTGTCGATCTAATTTATCAACCAAGGCATCAATAGCGGCATACATATCGTGGTTTTCTGAGGATGCAAAAATTTCACTACCATTGACATGAACAGTTGATTCTGCCTTGTGTTTTAGTTTTTCTACATTAAGAACGACGTAAACAGTATTGATGTGATCAAAATGTCGTTCCAGCTTTGCAAACTTGCTATTAACGTAATCGCGTAATGAAGATGTCAATTCTATGTGATGACCAGTAAGATTAATTTGCATAAGCTCAATCCTTATCGAGTTTGTTAATTAAAGTAAACTTTTTCGTTGATTTGATGGTGGTATAGCCAATGATTCTCGGTATTTTGCTATGGTCCGCCGTGCGACATTAATACCTTGATCGGCGAGTAATTCTGTCATTTTACTGTCACTGAGTGGTTTTGACGGAATTTCTGCGGCAATCAATTTTTTGATCAATGCCCGTATTGCTGTTGATGAACATTCCCCTCCATTTTCGGTACTAACGTGACTTGAAAAGAAATATTTTAGTTCAAATATTCCTCTAGGTGTGTGCATGTATTTTTGGGTTGTTACCCGGGAAATGGTTGACTCATGCATGTCAACCATTTCAGCGATATCGTTTAACACCATAGGGCGCATAGACTCAGCGCCATGTTCAAAAAAGCCTTGTTGTTGTTGAACAATACAATTAGACACTTTTAATAAGGTGTCGTTGCGCGACTCAAGGCTCTTAATAAACCATTTAGCTTCTTGTAAATTTGAGCGCATAAATTGACTATCATCAGAAGATTTCATGCCTTTGATCATAGCGGCATATTGCTGATTAATCCCCAATTTAGGAGCGGTATCTGGATTTAATTCAACCAGCCAACGACCATTTTTCTTTTCTACCGAAACATCAGGTATTACATATTGATTGTCACCTTTGATCACCGCATCACCAGGACGTGGATTTAACGATTGGATCAAGCGCATCACTTCGCGCAGTTGATCTTCTTTTAAACGCATTTTGCGCATTAATTGGCGATAATCGCGATTGCCAAGCAGATCGATATGATCAGCAATAATTAATTTACTTTCTTTAAGCCAAGGAGTTTGTGCGTCAAATTGATTGAGCTGGATCAATAAACATTCGGCTACCGAGCGTGCGGCAACACCAATAGGGTCAAACATATTGATGCGTTTTAATACGGCCTCAATTTCATCAAGTTCTACTTCGATGTTACCGACACTTTCAAGAATTTCTTGGCTGCTAACGGTTAAATAACCCGCATCATCAATGGCTTCAATGATGGCCGTGGCAATTGTTTTATCGGTATCGGTGAACGGGGTTAGTTCCATTTGCCAACGTAAATGATCTTGAATTGAGTCAGTTGTTTCCCCTTGATAGACATAATCATCGGCTGGCGCGACCGAGCCTGTGTTCGATACCCCAGCACTGTAAGATTCTTCCCACGTGGTATCGATGCTAAGTTCTTCGGGAATATCATTTTTTTCAATAACTTCAGTGGTGGTTATTTCATCGCTCGTTGGTGTTGAATCTTCACTACCGTCTAATTGTGTGACTTCTTTGGCGTTATCAACATTAGCTGAAAACGCTTCTTCAAGTTGATCCATTTCATTTTCATTGGTTGAAGTATCGCTTTCGTCAACTTCTAATAAAGGGTTACTTTCTAAATTTTCTTGGATTTCTTGTTGGAGATCTAACGTCGACAGTTGCAGTAGCTTAATCGCCTGTTGCAACTGAGGAGTCATGGTTAAACTTTGTCCAATACGGAGCTGAAGAGTAGGGCGCATTAAGCTTATTATTTTTCCTTGGTCTTTACGTTTATGTATGGTGTTATCTGGCTAAATTACAAGGCTGATCATGGTAATAATTTGATCAATACGTATAAATTTTTAAATTAACCAATTCAATTTAACTATAGCGTGAATTGTTCGCCAAGGTATACATCTCTCACCTGTTTATTGGCGAGAATTTGATCCGCATCACCTTCGGCTATTAATTCACCGTGGCTAACAATATAAGCATGTTCACATACGTCGAGTGTTTCTCTAACATTATGGTCAGTGATCAGTATACCGATACCACGTTGCTTTAAGTGTAGGATAATCTTTTTTATATCTCCAACCGATATTGGATCTACACCAGCAAAAGGTTCGTCAAGTAAGATAAATTTTGGTTCAGCCGCCAATGCGCGGGCAATTTCTACTCGTCGTCGCTCGCCGCCTGATAAACTCATGCCTAAATTGTCTTTGATATGGCTAATGTTAAATTCTTCCAGTAAGTGTTCTAACTTTTCTTCGCGGTCTCGTTCAGAAAGCTCTTTTTTGGTTTGTAAAATAGCCATAATGTTGTCATAAACGGTGAGCTTGCGAAATATTGAGGCTTCTTGCGGTAAGTAACCTATGCCTTTGCGTGCACGTTCATGCATGGGTTCTATAGTGATATTTTCACCATTTAAAATAACTTCGCCATCGTCACTGGAGACTAAACCCACGATCATGTAAAACGAGGTGGTTTTACCTGCACCATTAGGTCCGAGTAAACCGACGATCTGTCCAGCCTTAACTTGTAAGCTAACATTTTTAACAACACGTCGGCCTTTGTAAGATTTAGCCAACCCTTTGGCAATTAATTTTGCTGCGGTCATAATTTATTTGCGTCTTTTCTTATCGTTTTTGCTTTGTGGTTGCAAGATAGTGGTAACCGACTCTTCGCTATTACTTTCTGCGGTTAGTTGTTCGGTTAAGGTATTGTAAACAATTGTATTACCGCTGACTAAACTGCCTTCTTGACTGACGGAAGCATTGCCAGAAATAGTAATAGTGTTGGTTGCTGGCTCATATTTTATTTCATTTGCTTGTAAGTTGATGGGCTTACCATCATCTAATAATTGTTTAAATATTGCCGGTTTGCCGGTGGCAATATAAATTTTATTGTCGCTATTTGCTTGGCTTATTACTTGGACGATATCGGCTTTTATGGATAATGAACCTTGAGTAATTACCACATCATCTAAATAACTGGCAATTTTATTTTTTAAATCACTCGCTTGGCGCTTCGCTTTAATAATGATCTGTTGATTAATATCAGTAAGCGCACTGTTTGCTATACCTAAGGGCAACAAGAATATACTGGCTAAAACAAGTGTTTTTGCTAGTTGTGTTTTTAGCTTAACTGGGATTTTTTTTATAAATAGTTTGCACATGTTCGGTTAATGTCATCTGTGTTGTGTTTAAGTCAATAATTAGGCCTGAGCCATACATAATAAAATCTTTGCCTTGGATCATTACGGTTTGATCCGAGCTGATGATATTAGTGTTTAGGTCAAGTTCTAAATATTTGCAATTTATTTCTTGGATCAAACTATTTTTGTCTGAGGCGACTAATTTCACTCTGCTTTCGAATATGATCCGGTTATTGGTATAGAGTGTCGCTTCTTTTGCGCTGAGTTTCCATGGTTTGATGTTATTTTTTGGATATAAAGTGTATTTTGGATACTCAAAGTGAGTAAATCCTAAGTCGGTGAAATGCTCCATGCGTTGTGCATCGATCAAGTGTGAGCGCTGGCCTGCTTTGTTATAAATGATACTTTTTAACGATTCAGCAATAAAGTCAGGCTCTAACTGTTGGTCAATGGCTTCAATTTCGCCGAAATTAGAACCTCGCCATTCAATAAAACTGTACGTAAAAAAGCACAGTATTAACACCACTGCGGCTAGTCCGTAGAGTCGACTCATAAACTAGCGCCTGTGGCATCTTTTAAGGTGTTTTGGCATTGCATAATGAGGTCGCATAATTCTCTAACTGCACCAAAACCACCCAGAAGTGTAGTGCGGTAATTGGCCTGCGCTAAAATAGATGGATGTGCGTCTTGCACCGCGACACCGAGACCAACATAGTTTATGCAGCTTAAATCGGGAACATCATCACCAATATAAGCAATTTCGTCGCTCGTTAAATTTTGGGCTTGAGCGATATTTTTTAAAGCGGGCAGTTTGTCTTCTTGTCCTTGCAGGATGTAATTAACATTCAGCGCTGCCATACGGGTTGCAACAATGCGCGAACTACGGCCAGTGATCACCGCCACTTCTACACCGCTCGCAACTAAGGCTTTAATGCCAAAACCATCTTTAGTATGAAATGCTTTTAATTCTTCGCCATCATTACCTAAATAAATACGACCATCAGAAAATACGCCATCAATATCACAGACTAAGAGCTTAATTTTCTGCATTTGCTGGTATAATTCAGTACTGATGTCACCGTATAAGGTTTTTATCTGGCTCATTATTTACAACACTCCTGCGGTTAATAAGTCTTGCATGTTCATTGCTCCAATGGGAGTGTTTTGTGAATTAACAATAATTAAACCATTAATTTTTTTATCTTCCATTATTTTTAATGCCTCAGCGGCTAACATATCAGGTTTAGCAACGGTGGGATTTAGGGTCATTACACTAGCAATAGTATCATTATGAATATCAACTTTGGTCGCTAAAACGCGGCGCAAATCACCATCGGTAAATAAGCCCGTTAACATACCTGAGTTATTAACAACGGTGGTCATACCTAAGCCCTTTGCCGACATTTCAACGAGGGCATCTTTAATTAAAGCTTTGCTAGAAACAACCGGTAATCGATCTTTGCTGTGCATTATATCGCTTAAACGCAATAATAAACGTCGTCCTAAACTACCACCAGGGTGCGATAAGGCAAAATCATCAGCGGTAAATCCTTTGGCATTTAATAATGCCACGGCGAGCGCATCGCCCATAACTAGTGCTGCGGTAGTGCTGGAGGTGGGAGCTAATCCCAAAGGGCAAGCTTCTTGTGAAACCTGAATACAAATATGAGTATCACTGAGTTGAGCTAAGGTTGAATTAACATTGCTCGACATTGAAATTAATTTTGCACCAATTCGGCGGATCACGGGAACAATCGCTAATACTTCAGCTGTTTCGCCTGAATTAGAAATACTTAATACCACATCTTGATTAGTGATCATGCCTAAATCACCATGACTGGCTTCGCCGGGATGAACAAAAAAGGCAGGTGTGCCTGTGCTTGCTAAGGTCGCCGCAATTT
The DNA here is from genome assembly GCA_964629005.1 of uncultured Pseudoalteromonadaceae bacterium. GTDB lineage: Bacteria > Pseudomonadota > Gammaproteobacteria > Enterobacterales > Alteromonadaceae. The sequence continues at coordinate 10,403 of CAZVPC010000016.1, forward strand.
TGCCACCAATATGACCCGACTTGCCCATGCCGATAACAATGACCCGACCACGACAAGCGAACATTAGTTGGCAAGCTTGCTCAAAGTTATCGTCAATATATTGTTGTAGTTCTTGAATTGATTGTTGTTCAATTTGAATAACTTGGCTAGCTAACTGTTTAAAATTTTTCATAAGGTGATACTCATAATAGCGATATAGCCATGTTAATGGGTTAGTTGACCAAAAAGTAATACTTGGTAGCCAATATAACTCAGTAGCAGTAATACGCCTTTTAGTCGAGTAATTCTAAATGCACCTGCTTTTCGACTAAAACAACTCATAAATAATAATAGTGTTATTGCTATCATTGCTGGGGCATCACGAGCAGAGGCTTCGGGATCGATGGCACCCGGTGTTATTAAACTTGCAAAAGGCAGCACAGCGAGAATATTAAAGATATTCGAGCCAATAATATTACCGAGGGCAAGATCATCTTCTTTTTTTAATACACTCGCAATACTTGCTGCTAATTCTGGCAGGCTGGTGCCAACGGCAATAACGGTTAAACCAATAATTAGGTCGCTAATACCAAATGATCGAGCAATAAAAACTGCGGAGTCCACTAAATAATGGGCACTTAAAACTAGTAAAAAAATACCTATAATTAACCAAAAAACAGCTAAAAAGGGGCTAGTTACTTCGGGTAAGTCTTGTTCTGCTTCGGCGATCATCGGATCGTCAATGATATTGTTTTTTCGTTGCTTCAATGCTCTGATCAACAGGCTGGCAAGAAAAGCAAAAAAACCAATGATTAAGGTGAGACCTTCAGTAAAGGTAAAAATATCGTCAGATAACATCCAATAAGCGAGTATTGTGAGTATTAATAACAAAGGTAGTTCTTGTTTGATGGTTGAGGACGAAACCATTAATGGTTTTATAATCACGGTTAAACCTAATACTAAAGCAATATTAGTAATGTTTGAGCCAATAGCATTACCAACGGCGGTATCTGGGTTTCCTTGAAACGATGCTGTGGCAGCAACCATCATTTCAGGTGCAGAAGAGCCCATTGCAACTATAGTTAAGCCAATGATCATTGGTGAAATGCCAAAATTTCTGGCTAATGAAGACGCACCATAAACAAATTTATCGGCACTCCATACCAGTACAACTAATGCGAGTACAAGAATAACAACGTTTATTAACATTCAAAGCTCCAAGTTCAATAGCTAAATTGTCGCTGGTTGTGGGGTAAATGAAAAGGATATTTAATTAAAGCGGGTAAAAAAAATCAATTATCGCGCTTTAAGGGGAGATCTCGCTGAATTTTCAACCAAATTTGATTGCTATTTGGCCAGTAGAATATTTTGTGCGATGAAAGTTGAAATTAAATTGTATTTGAGCTGCTCTATCCCCATATATAAATAAAATATTTATCTTCGATAAAGAAGGAGCTTGCAACTTGCTTATTTGAGTTGGATGATCTTTTTTTGACAAATTTATACATATTAGTACGATTTTATGATGAAGAATTTTTTGCCCTCAGGTAAAATTTAGTGGCAAATGATTTTTATAAGAGCATTGATACCAAAAAACACTTTATGTTAGATATTCTCGTTGATATTCAAAATATCACTTTTAAGCGTAATGAACGTGTCATTTATGATGACATTAGTTTGTCGATCCCGAAAGGAAAAGTTACCGCAATTATGGGTCCTAGTGGTATCGGTAAAACCACCTTGTTGCGCCTTATTGGTGGGCAATTAAAACCTGAGTCTGGAAAAATACTTTTTGATCAACAAGATATACCACGTTTATCGCGCCGTGCTTTGTACAAAATGCGCGAACGTATGAGTATGTTATTTCAAAGTGGTGCATTATTTACTGAAATGAATGTCTATGACAATATTGCTTTCCCGATCAGAGAGCACAGTAATTTAAGTGAACACTTGATTGAAAAAATGGTGCTAATGAAACTCGAAGCGGTTGGTCTGCGTGGTGCGCGTTACTTATTTCCAAGTGAATTGTCAGGTGGCATGGCACGTAGAGCAGCCCTAGCGCGGGCAATCGCCCTTGATCCTGAATTAATTCTTTATGATGAACCGTTCGCTGGCCAAGATCCTATTTCAATGGGGGTTATTGTGCGTTTGATCCGTTCATTAAGTGATGCTCTGGGATTAACCTCTGTGGTGGTATCGCATGATGTTCCTGAAGTGATGAGCATTGCTGACTATATTTATATTATTGCTGAGCAAAAAATTATTGGTCAAGGGACACCCGCACAAATTAATCAACAATCATCAGCACTGGTGAAACAATTTATCAATGGTGATGCTGACGGCCCTGTGCCCTTTCATTACCCTGCGAAACCTTATCGTGATGAATTGTTGGGTCAAGGTGGTTGTAATGTTAGCTGATTTTATTGAAAATATTCGGCGCTTAGGACAACACACCTTAGCGATTGTTGCTGGCTTAGGTCGGGCAACATTGTTACTTGTCTCTGCGCTGTTGCATGTGCCCAACCCGAAAAAGGGCTTGCCGCTATTAATGAAACAGCTTTATGCCATCGGTGTATTATCATTAATGATCATCATTGTTTCAGGTGTTTTTATTGGCATGGTGCTGGCGTTACAAGGTTATACTATTTTAGTTGGTTATGGTGCTGAAGCCAGCTTAGGGCCCATGGTGGCGTTGTCATTGTTGCGGGAGTTAGGGCCTGTGGTGGCTGCGTTATTGTTTGCTGGTCGAGCGGGCTCTGCGCTGACCGCTGAAATTGGTTTAATGAAAGCGACTGAACAATTATCTAGTATGGAAATGATGGCAGTTGACCCATTGCGTCGCGTTATTGTGCCACGTTTTTGGGCAGGCATGATCAGTATGCCCTTGTTGGCGGCTATTTTTTCTGCGGTGGGTATTTTAGGGGCTCACTTGGTCGGTGTTGACTGGTTAGGGCTTGATGCGGGTACGTTTTGGTCAGTGATGCAAAATCAAGTTGATTTTCGTGCCGATGTGCTTAACGGCATTATTAAAAGTATTGTTTTTGCTTTTGTTATTACTTGGATCGCGGTGTATAAAGGTTATGATTGTTTGCCAACTTCTGAAGGCATTAGTCGAGCAACCACCGCGACCGTGGTACAATCCTCGTTATTAGTATTAGGGTTAGATTTTATTTTAACGGCGTTGATGTTTGCGCGTTAAGTACTTAGTTTTGGAGTAGACATGACGTCTAGAAAAATAGAATTAATGGTGGGGATTTTTGTGGCGATAGGTGTTGCAGCATTATTAATGCTGGCTTTTAAAGTCGCCAAAACAGGCATTTCAGGGAGTGATGAAACTTATGATTTGTATGCTAAATTCTCTAATATTGGTGGCTTGAAAGTTCGTTCACCCATTAAAGTGGGTGGTGTTGTAGTGGGTCGTATTACCAAGATAACCTTAGATGACAACGATTACACGCCAGTGGTTACATTAACGATTTATAAGCAATATCATAATTTTTCTGATGCCACGTCAGTGTCTATTTTAACGGCTGGTTTGTTAGGCGAACAATATGTTGGTTTGCAACCCGGCTTTATTGATGACTCTGTGGAAATGTTGCAACCGGGAGATTTTATTGAAGATACTAAACCTGCTTTAGTGTTAGAAGAATTAATAGGACAATTTTTATTTAGTCAAGGCAGCGATTGAGGTTATATATTAGAATGAAAAGATTAGTTAATACAAACTTAATAAAACTGTTTTTGGTGTTATTTATTTCAACGTTATCATTTTTTGCAACAGCGAGAATTGATAAAACTGATCCCTATCAGATGATCCAAAAAGCGGCTAAAATAGCGTTTGGTCGTTTTGCTAAAGAACAAAGTGCGATTGAAAAAGATCCTAATATCTTGAAAACCATAGTACGTGAAGAATTGTTACCTTATGTCGATTATCGCTATGCAGCGTACAAAGTGATTGGTAGTAGTAACTTGAAAAAAACCACCAAAGCAGAACGTGATAAATTTGTTATTATTTTTCGTGATTATATGGTTACTCAATATGCGCAAGTATTTACCCGCTACAAGCAGCAAAAGGTTATTTTTGCTCCAGCAAAAGACTTTAGCCATAAAAAAATTCTAGCGGTTAAAACCAGTATCATAGAACCAGGTGTTGGTACCATAGAGATTGCTTTTAAAGTTCGACGAAATAAAAGAACCAATGAGTGGAAAGCGTTTGATTTAGTTGCAGAAGGGATCAGTTTACTCGATAGTAAACGAGCAGAGTTGAGTAGTATTATTCGCCAAAAAGGTTTGGCATATGTGGGCAAATTACTCAAAGAAAAGAGCCTTCGCAATATTAAATTAAATAAATCTAAAGAGTCTAAATGAAGGCTAAATTAAATGCGGTTAGCTTAACGGTTGAAAACGGTGTTTGCTTGTTATCTGGCGTATTAACTCGACAAACGGTATGCCATTTAAGCCCACAAAATATAGCTAAAGCACTACAAACAGCCAATACTGTTTTTGATTTTAAACAAATAAAGCAAGTTGATACCGCAGGATTGGCGTGGGTGTGCGCTTTGTTAGAGCAAGCCAATGCGAAAAATTGTCAGCTTAGTTTAGTTAATCTACCCGAGCAATTAGTTAAATTAGCCACGCTGAGCGGAGTAGAAGGCTTTTTGCCGATACACTGATAACATAATACATTTTAATGAGGAGATATTTTTGGAACTTGCAGAAATTGAAAAATTAATAAATGACGCGTTAAGTTTAGATGAATTACACGTAACTTTTGACGGCTCGCAGTGTAGCGTTAAAGCGATTGCTGATGTTTTTGCTACCATGAGTCGTGTTAAAAGGCAGCAAGCAATTTATGCACCATTAGCCCAAGCGATCAGTGAAAATAAAATTCATGCGGTTTCGATTAAAACCTTTACTAAAGAACAATGGCAGCGCGATAAGCTGTTCAATTTATAAAAAAGCTGCATGCTCAATAAAAGCATGTAATACTTCGCGGTGTCTGTTTTATTAACCCATTTTATTCATTTATAGAGAAAGTAATTTATTTTGGATGCATTTAAAATTTCTGGTGGTAAGCCACTAAAAGGTGACGTGGTTATTTCAGGCGCAAAGAATGCCGCTTTGCCGATCTTAATGTCGGCATTACTCTCAGAAACGCCGATCATTTTTCGTAATGTACCTAAATTAAATGACATTTTAACCACGGTTAAATTGTTAACGCAACTGGGTGCAAAAATTAAGTGGTTAACGGATAATGCGTTAGAAATTGATGCCGGTCATATCGATAATTGTCGTGCCGCCTATGACTTAGTTAAAACCATGCGTGCCTCTATTTTAGTGCTTGGCCCATTATTAGCTCGTATGGGGCACGCCGAAGTCTCTTTACCCGGTGGTTGCGCCATTGGTGCTCGTCCCGTTAATTTGCATATTCAGGGCTTAAAATTAATGGGCGCTGATATTGATGTAGAAAATGGCTATATTATCGCGAAAAATTCAGGACGATTAACGGGTGCCAATATTTTTATGGATACCGTGAGTGTTACCGGCACTGAAAATTTAATGATGGCAGCAGCGCTAGCTCAGGGAACTACTGTGATTGAAAATGCTGCTCGTGAGCCCGAAATTATTGATTTGGCCCAATGTTTAAATCATATGGGTGCAAAGGTGCAAGGTGCAGGTACAAATACACTGACTATTACAGGGGTTGCTAAGCTTGAGGGTAAAGAATATCGAGTTATGCCTGATAGAATTGAAACGGGAACGTTTTTAGTGGCAGCAGCGGTAACGCAAGGGCATATTAAATGTTTACATACCGACCCAACCGCATTGGAGTCGGTCTTGAGCAAGTTGCAAGAAGCGGGTGCTAAAATTACCACCGGTGAAGATTGGATCGAGTTATCAATGGCTGGTCGTCCTAAAGCAGTTAATATTCGAACGGCGCCACATCCTGCTTTTCCAACCGACATGCAAGCGCAATTTGTGACGCTAAATGTTATTGCGCAAGGTACGGCAACCACCACAGAAACTATTTTTGAAAACCGTTTCATGCATGTGCCTGAGTTACAACGTATGGGAGCTGATATTACTCTTGAGGGTAATACCGCTATTACCCAAGGGGTTCAAAATTTATACGGTGCGCAAGTTATGGCGACCGATCTACGCGCTTCAGCAAGTTTAGTGATCGCAGGTCTTGTTGCTGAAACCGCAACCCAAGTTGACCGTATTTATCATATAGATCGTGGTTATTTGCATATTGAAGATAAACTGCAAAAACTGGGTGCCAACATTGTGCGCGTCAGCTTAGATTAATGTTTTATCTAGATTAGTTATCTCTTTTTATGCACTGTTTAAACAGCGCTGCTAGCTCGGGGATCACCTCGATATCGTCAATAGTTGATGGTACTTGATAGTTTTCACCATCAATCATTTGGCGCATTACTTTTCGTAAGATTTTTCCTGATCGTGTTTTCGGTAAACGTTCAACCACTAATACTTGTTTAAGTGAAGCAATGGCGCCAATTTGGGCTCGAATGTCATTTTTTAATTCGTGTTGTAGTTGTTCTGGGGCTAGTTTACAGCCATTTTTTGTGATCACTAAAGCCAGTGGTACTTGGCCTTTTAGCTTATCATGCACACCAAAAACGGCACATTCAGCGATGTCTGTATGAGATGAGACTATTTCTTCCATTTCACCTGTTGATAAACGATGACCTGCAACATTAATTACATCGTCGGTGCGCCCCATGATAAACAGGTAACCATCTTCATCAATATAACCCCCATCGCCGGTCACATAATAGCCCGGAAATGTACTTAAATAACCACTTTTAAAACGTGCAGCATTTTGCCATATTGTCGGTAAGCAGCCCGGCGGTAGGGGTAATTTAATGGCAATATTACCCGTTTCTCCATGATTAACATTATGACCTTGGCTGTTAAGTATTTCAACTTGAAAGCCTGGTATCGGTAAACCTGCGGAGCCAGACTTAGGGCGTTTAAATTCAATGCCGACAGGAATACCCGCAATCGCCCAACCTGTTTCAGTTTGCCACCAGTGATCGATAATGGCGATGTTGAGCTTTTCTTTTAGCCAGTTATAAGTGGCTGGATCTAATCTTTCACCAGCAAGGTATAATCGTTGCAGTGAGGTTAAATCGTACTGAGGGAGTAATTTTGCCTTAGGATCTTCTTTGCATATTGCTCGAAAAGCGGTTGGCGCACTGAATAAAACATTCACTTTATATTCTTGACAAACGCGCCAAAATGCCCCCGCGTCTGGTGTTTTAATGGGTTTTCCCTCAAATAATATGGTCGTGCAGCCCGCAATTAATGGTCCATAAACAATATAGGAATGACCAACTACCCAGCCAACGTCTGAAGCTGCCCAAAAAACATCACCAGCGTTCATTCCGTAAATAGTTTTCATGCTGTACTGCATGGCAACGGCATGACCACCATTATCTCGAACTACGCCCTTAGGTGTGCCAGTGGTGCCTGAGGTATATAGAATATACAGTGGATCGGTCGCTTTTACGGGAGTAGCTGCGATAGGTTCTGCGGTGTCCATTAGTGTTTGCCAGCAAAAATCGCGACCCGCTTGCAACGCCGCGGTGATCATTGGGCGTTGAAAAACAATACAAGCTAATGGTTTTTCTTTTGCGCAGGCAATGGCTTTGTCAACCAAGGGTTTATAAGGTAGTATTTTATTTATTTCTACGCCACAACTTGCGGTCACGATGACTTTAGGTTGTGCATCGTCAATTCTTATTGCCAATTCATTGGCAGCAAAGCCTCCAAAAACGACAGAATGAATGGCTCCTAAACGTGCGCATGCTAACATGGCAATAGTCGCCTGTGGGATCATCGGCATATAAATCAGTACACGATCACCTTTATTAACCTGTTGGTTGCGTAATACATCGGCGAATTTGGCAACCTCGTTTAACAGTTGTTTATAAGTGAATTGCTGCTTTGTTTGCGTCACGGGTGAGTCATAAATTAAGGCAAGTTGATCACCACGCCCTTGTTTGACATGATGATCAAGGGCAAGATAGCTAGTATTGAGTTCGCCATCAGCAAACCATTGTGCGTAACCTTCGCTATTTGTCGACAATATGTTGTGTGGTTCCTTAAACCAATGAATTGCTTTAGCTTGTTCTTGCCAGAATATATTGGGCTTTTTAATAGAGTTATCGTACTCATTAAGGTAGTTCATCGGTTTATTCTCAATTGCTTAGCTATTTAAGTGAAGTTTAAAACTGTCGACAAAAAATGGCTATTAGACTTTCGACTAATCACGGGTATTTCGAGGTAACAGGAGTATGTATTGCTATTGTTAAATTTACTCTTTATTATTTGTAAAAAGACAGCGCTGTCTTTTTTTGTAGGGGTTATATTATGATCAACAATGTTTTATCTGAACAACAACTAGCACCAGCTAAACAACGGTTACTGTCTATTGACGCTTTGCGCGGTTTTGACATGTTTTGGATTTTAGGTGGTGAAGGTATTTTTGCGGCATTATTTACCCTAACAGGATGGTCATTTTTACAAACATTTGATCAGCAAATGCAGCATTCAGTCTGGCATGGCATAACCGCTTATGATGGTATTTTTCCGCTATTTATCTTTTTATCTGGAGTAAGTTTAGGTTTAGCGGCGAAAGCAATTAAGGAATATAGTGTTGAGGTGCAAAAGCAAAAGTATCGTCATGCGGTTAAGCGGCTACTTTTATTATTACTTTTAGGTGTGGTTTACAATCATGGTTGGGGAACAGGCGCACCCTTTGCCTTAGATGAAGTACGTTATGCTAGCGTACTAGGGCGTATTGGCATTGCGTGGTTTGTGGTAGCTATGTTGGTATGGCACACCCGTATTCGTACGCAAGCTGTCATTGTTGTTGCTACCTTAGTGGGTTATTGGTTATTACTCGCTTTTGTCAGTATCGATGGCTATGGCGGCGGCAATTACACTGACACAGGGGCATTAAATGTCTGGTTTGATCAGCATTTTTTACCCGGTGCTACTTATCGTAACGCATTGCTTGATCCTGAAGGTATTTTATCTAACGTTAATTCAATTATTAATGCCTTAATTGGTGTTTTTGCGGGTCGTGCAATGAAAAAGTTTGCACAGCAACCAAAAAAATTGTTGAATTATTTAATATTTGCTGGCGTTGTTATGTTAGCGCTAGGTTTTGCTTGGGGAATATTTTTTCCTATTAATAAAAACTTATGGACTAGCTCTTTTGTGCTTGTTACTTGTGGCTATAGTTCACTTTTATTAGCACTTTTTTATTTTTTAATTGATGTACTGAAATGGCAGTGTTGGGCTACATTTTTTGCGGTGATCGGCATGAATTCTATTGTAATTTACCTTTCAACCAGTTTAATGACATGGACTTATAGTGCTAAAAGCTTATTTGGTGGTTTTATTGCCGCTGCACCACTGGCATGGCATAGCTTATTATTGATTGTGGCAGGCTTATTTATAAAATGGTTGGTGTTGTATTGGTTATATAAACGAAAAATTTTTATAAAAGTATAATATTTGGTTAAATAGGCTAATTTCTCTTTTATGTAACGCACTTAACTGATTGTTGAAACAAACTGTTAAAAAACAACTCAACCATAATCAATTGAAAAATATATGTTTTTAGTGCACTAGTTAAATTTGAAATGTAATTTTCACGCTTTGGAATAAAACTTGTAATACACGGTTACATAATTATGCAAGGTTGTTTGTTAATAATTAGATATCCTTAACAACAATTGCATACATACCCGATTAATTTAGGGCTGATTACATTTTAAGAGGAAATAATCGTGGCTAGCAAAAAGCAAATTATTGTACCCATAGTGATTTTATTAAGTGGGGCTTTAATCATGGCAGGGCTTTCAAGTTTAAAAAAACCACCAGAAGAAAAAAAAGTAGTTGATGATACCCCCATCGTGGAAGTACAACCTATTTCAGTTGCCGCTATGACCCTGTTCGTTAATTCGTATGGCATTGTTAAACCTAAATATGAAACTGAATTAGTTGCTCAAGTTAGCGGTCAAATCGTTGAATTATCAAATACCTTTGTTCGTGGTGGTTTTGTAAAAAAAGGTCAGGTACTCGCACGAATTGATCCGAGTGATTATGAAGCGGCATTAATTGATGCACAGGCTGGTGTCGCTTCGGCACGGGCGGCTTTTAAGACTGAACTAGCGCAAGGTGAAGTGGCTAAAACAGAATGGCAACAAATTACCAATGCGGCTCCGACCGAATTAAGTTTGCGTAAACCACAACTCGCGCAAGAGTTGGCGAGGGTCAAAGCGGCACAAGCCTCGGTGTTGCGAGCAAAGCGTAATATGGAGCGCACGGAAATTGTTGCGCCTTATGATGCGATGATTGATAGCCGTACTATTGGTTTAGGTTCTTTTGTCAGTACGGGTAGTAAAGTGGGTAAATTATTGGCAACGGCTGTTGCTGAAGTTCGTTTACCTGTTTCGGATAGCCAATTGCAATTTTTACGTGCACAAGGTAATAAAGCACACGTTAAGTTAAAAGGTGCTTTTGCGGGTAAAAACTTGCAATGGCAAGCCAATATAGTTCGAGATGAAGGCGTGGTTGACGATACCAGTCGGATGAGTTATTTGGTTGCCGAAATAAAGGATCCCTATCGATTAACTAAAACTAGCAAGGCTCGTTCTGAACAAGCCTTTGAACAAACACCGTTACGTTTTGGTGCTTATGTTACCGCTGAAATATTAGGAAAGTCTCTAGCTAGCGCCACCTTAATACCACGTTACTTAGTGGTTGATAATAAAGTTGCCATTTTAGATAGTGACTCAAAATTACATTACACCACGGTTAATGTTGTGCGCCAAGAAGGTGCTAATGTTGTCATCTCTGCTGGTTTGCTTGAAGGTGATCGCTTAATCGTCTCCGCATTAGACTACCCTGTTGATGGTATGAAACTCGCTTTAATTACCGACAACCAAGAGCCAGAAAAAGTAGATCCTGATATTGAAACTAAAGCTGGCACTCAAATAGCCAGTTTAGAGGATTAGATCATGGATACGGCAAAAGTAGATGATACTAAAACGGGGATGATTGCTTGGTTTGCGCGCAATAGTGTGGCGGCTAATTTATTAATGATCTTTATTTTGGTTGGCGGTGCGTTAACCGCACTCACGATTAATAAACAAATGTTTCCGCAATTTAAGATCAATTGGCTTTCATACAGCGTGCCTTATCCTGGCGCTGCGCCGCAAGAAGTGGAAGAAGGCATTACCATTAAAATAGAAGAAGCGCTTAAAGCCGTTCAAGGCCTCAAGCGAGTGATCACTTATTCGAGCCGAAACTTATCAAATGGTTGGATTGAAGTTGATGAAAACTATGATCCCCAAGTGGTACTTGAAGAAGTTAAAGCTCAAATTGACTCAATTTCAAGTTTTCCTGAAGGGATTGAACGCCCGAAAGTAGAACGTGAAAAATTTCGTCAAGAAGTTATGTATATCAGTTTGTATGGCGATATGAATTATCGGCAGCTAAAAGACCTAGGTCGAAAAATACATAATGAAATTCAACAGCTTCCAATTATTAATGTGTCAGAATTTTTCAGCGGCTTGGCGTATGAAGTCTCAATTGAAGTGAGCAAAGATAAATTACGTGAATATGGCTTAAACTTTCAAGATGTTGCTAATGCGGTACGAAACTCCTCACGCAATATGTCAGCAGGGCAAATTCGTGCAGAAAATGGCTATATAAATTTGCGCGTAGAAAATCAAGCGTATCGCGGTTATGAATTCGAAAAAATTCCGGTGATAACCTTAGCCGATGGTAGTAAGGTATTGTTAGGTGAAATAGCAACCATTAACGATGGCTTTACCGAAGGTTTGCAGTATTCTAAATTTAATGGTGAAAATTCGGTGACCTTATTTGTTGGCGCTGCCGACAATCAAAGCATTACCGATGTAGCCAAAGTGATCAAGAAATTTGTTGCCGATAAGCAAAAGATATTACCTAAAAACGTTAAATTAGAAACATGGGTTGATATGACTTATTACCTGCAAGGCAGGTTAGACATGATGTTGAGCAATATGCTCAGTGGTGGTGTCTTAGTATTATTAATGCTGGCGCTATTTTTACGCGTGCGGTTGGCATTTTGGGTGATGATGGGCTTACCCGTGGCATTTTTAGGTACCCTGTTTATGCTGCCAGTAGAATTTATTAACGTTACTATTAATATTACGAGTTTATTTGCCTTCATTTTAGTGTTGGGTATTGTGGTAGATGATGCCATTGTGATTGGTGAAAGCGCCCATGCTGAAATTGAAGAAAATGGGCATACCCTTGAAAATGTCATTGTTGGTGTGAAACGTGTGGCTATGCCGGCAACGTTTGGGGTATTGACGACTATCGCCGCCTTTATGCCCTTGTTATTGGAAGATGGACAAGGCTCGGCTTTTGGTCATGCCATTGGCTATGTGGTCGTACTTTGTTTAATTTTTTCATTGATCGAGTCCAAACTCATTTTACCCGCACACATTGCTAGCATGAAACCCAAAGTGTTTAACCCTAGAAATCCAATCGATAGACTAAGACGCGCCATTGACAAGGGCTTAAGATATTTTATCGATAACATTTACCGCCCAGCATTGATTCAATTTATTGAGTATCGATGGGCTGTTTTAATGTTTTTTATCAGCATATTATTGATCAGTGCTGGTTTATTCAATGGGGGCATTATCCGTTATGTTGGCCAACCCAAAATTCCACATGACTTTCCTCGTATCAAGATAGAAATGAATGTTGATAGCTCTGAAAAAGCGACATTAGCGGCGCTGAAAAAAGTCAAAGATATTATTTACCAAGTTGATAAAAAAATTATCGCTGATCATGGTAAAACGATGATCTCAGATATGCAGGTAGATTTACGCACTCGCACCGAAGCCCAAATTATGGTGAAACTCGTTGTGCCTGAAGAGCGGGTGATCAATACTTTCGAATTAGCCGATCTCTGGCGTAATGCCATTCCTTCGTTGCCGGGGGTAAAAACGTTAACCATTGAGGATAATTTATTTGGTGGCAGGCGAGAAGATGGTGATATAAGCTTTCGTTTAGAAAGTCAAAATGATCAGCAGTTATTAGCGGCAGCAAAAGAGTTAAAAGCAAAGCTAAAATCGTTGAAAGGCGTTGGTGATGTAAATGATAGTCGCCAAACCAGCGCTAAAGAAGTACAGTTTACGCTTAAACCACTGGCTTATAGCATAGGCTTAACCTTATCTAACATCGCTTCGCAAGTGAGTTATAGTTTTTATGGTTTAGAAGCGCAACGGATATTACGTGATGGTGAAGAAGTTAAGATCATGGTGCGTTATCCGTATGAGCAACGTAACTCTATTGGTCAAGTTGATGATGTGATGATCCAAGCACCCAATGGTGCTGAGTTACCGTTGTCAGAATTGGCTGATATTGTGGTTACCAACGGTGTTACTCGTGTGCGTCGTGAAAATGGCAATCGTACGATTAATGTGTGGGCAAGCGTTGATGCGGATCAAGTGGAGCCGTTTAAAGTGACTAAGAATATTCGTGATAATTTCGTACCTAAATTATTGCGAAAATATCCTTTAGTTAAAAGCGAAGTATCGGGTCGTATTCAAGAAGAAATGGACAGCGCGGCTAAACAAATGCGTGATTTTGTTATTTCTTTAATGGTTATTTTTTCGTTATTAGCGGTGCCATTACGTTCTTACTCGCAACCACTGATGATCATGACGGTGATCCCCTTTGGCGTAGTCGGTGCCATTATGGGGCATTTAGCGTTAGGACTCGATTTAAATATTTTCTCCATGTTCGGTATTATTGCTGCGGCTGGGGTGGTGGTAAACGACTCTTTAGTGATGGTAGATTATGTTAATCAGGCTAAAAAAAGTGGTGTTAGAACAGTCGATGCGGTGATCAATGCGGGTTGTAATCGTTTTCGCGCTATTATGTTAACCTCATTAACCACCTTTATTGGCTTAGTGCCTATTATGTTGGAAACCAGTACACAAGCATTGTTGGTTATTCCTATGGCCGTTTCATTGGCTTTTGGCGTGCTGTTTGCCACGGTGGTAACCTTAGTGTTAATTCCCGCACTTTATATTATTTTTGCTGATATTCGTCAGTTTTTTGCCAAAACTTATCGTTGGTTTAAAAAAAGTGTTTTTGGTTTTGACGATACTAAAAAGTTGGACTTGTCAGCAGACTAACAAAGACATAAACCTAAGTTGTTCAAAGAATTACCGCAAAACGCAAACTCGTTGCGGTAATTCT
>CAZVPC010000017.1:0-24218 GCA_964629005.1 uncultured Pseudoalteromonadaceae bacterium
CGGTATCGCGCTTTTTGAGACAAACGCCCTCCTATAAAAAATTTCATGCTCAATAGTTTTAAAAGGGAAAATATTATGGAAACAAGCCTAATAGCGACTGATTAGGTAATTTTTACTATAGTGTTTGTAAAACTTTTAGCACAAGATAAATGAAACTTATCTACCTCATAAGTAAATTGCGGATAAAAGCAGATGGAAATAAATAACGATCAGCAGTCCAAACAATTATATCAGCACTCTTTTAATACGCTTATTGCTGGAGGCGGAATTGCTGGTTTGGTGACTGCATTAGAGTTATTAAAACAAGGCCAACAAGTTTGTCTGATTGATCGCGATACGCCTGAAAGATTAGGTGGCTTAGCGCGTTGGGCATTTGGTGGTATGGCCTTATCGGCGACCAAACAACAACAGAAAGCGAAAATTCCAGATAACGCGCAACGACTATTAAAAGATTGGCTGTCGTTTGCTGAATTTGAACAACAAGATAATTGGCCCAAAGCGTGGGCGCAAGAATATGCCCAACACAATACGCAAAAAGTGTATCAATACTTGCTTGATTTAGGGCTGAAATTTTTACCTGCGGTTAATTGGGTTGAACGCGGTTTATTTGGTGAGGGTAACTCAGTGCCACGCTATCATATATTGTGGGGTACAGGGTGGGAATTGGTTGAAGTGATCATTAATAAGCTGCAACCTTATATTAATCAAGGCCAGTTAGTTATTTATTATCAGCATAAATTGTTAACCCCGATTTTTGAACACGCCTTTATCGGTGGTAAAATACTGAATGAGCAAACCCGTAAAACTTTTACTATTAACGCTGAAAATGTTGTTATTGCTTGTGGTGGTATTAACGGTAGCCTTGCACAAGTGATAAAAAATTGGCCTAAGTCGTGGGGAAAACCGCCAAGTTCTTTACTTAATGGGGCTAATCCTATCGCTGATGGTCTGTTACATGCTCAAGTAGAACAACTAGGTGGTCAAGTTAGCCATATTGATCAAATGTGGAATTATGCCGCTGGCATTCGTCATCCCCAGGCTGAATTTGCGGATCATGGTCTTAGTTTGATCCCTTGTAAGTCGGCATTGTGGTTAGATCATACGGGCAAGCGTATTGGACCTATGCCTTTAGTAACTGGATTTGATACGCGTTATTTGTGCCGACAAGTCAGTCAATTAGAGAAGCCTTGGACTTGGCAACTATTGAATTGGAAAATTGCCGCGAAAGAATTAGCTGTTTCGGGTTCATTACACAATCCTAGTATTCGTAATAAAAGCCTTGTGGGACTACTAAAAGAGGTGTTATTTGGTAACCAAGCCCTGATCAAACAACTTGAACACGAAAGTGAAGACTTTATTGTTGCCGATGATCTGCACCAATTAGTTGATAAAATGAATCAAAAAACGGATCAGCCTTATATTGATTACTTGGTGATTGAACAGCAAATAGAAAATTTTGATCAGCGCGTTAGTTGTGGTGAAAATTTACAAAATGATGAACAAGTCAGACGAATTAATTATGCGCGGCAGTGGAAAACAGATCGTTTGCGCACCTGTAAACCAGCACCTATTTTATCTTCTGGAGAGGGTGGCAAATTAATTGCGATAAAATTGCAATTGATCAGTCGCAAAAGTTTAGGTGGTATACAAACTAATTTAAGTTCACAAGTATTAAATAAGCAGGGCGAGGTGATGAAAAATTTATACTGTGTTGGTGAGGCGGCTGGTTTTGGTGGGGGTGGTGCTAGTGGTAAACGCTCCCTTGAAGGAACATTTTTGTCGGGTTGCATATTAACGGCAAGAAATGCCGCTGCGGCGATCATTAAGGCTAGTGCGAATAAATTCTCGCCGACATAAGGCAAGTAGGCGGGGCTTTAGCCGCGCTTGGCTAGATGTTTAATTAAATTTACAAACAGGAAAACACAATGAAAAAAACTGCAGCATGGTTAGTTCGTTACGCTTTAGAGCAACTTGGCGTTAAATACACTTTTGGTATTCCGGGTGTACACAATACCGAAATTTATGATGAATTAGATAAGTCTGAACTGATTGAACCGGTGCTAGTGACTCACGAGGGTTATGGTGCATTTATGGCCGATGCGATTAGTCGTAGCAGTAACGATATTGGTACGCTAGTTATCGTCCCCGCTGCTGGAGCAACCCATGCGGCTAGTGGTATTGGTGAAGCTTTTTTAGATGGTATTCCTATGCTAATTATAAGTGGAGGGGTGCGTACCGACTCTGCCTTTTCTTATCAATTACATGATATGGATCAACATAAAATGCTTGAGCCTATCACTAAAAAAACCTTTAAAATTGCTAGCCATGATGAAGTGGTTGCCACAATCTTTGCAGCTTACGATATTGCAACTACGGGTGAACCTGGTCCCGTATTTATTGAAGTGCCGATTAATTTTCAGCTCGACAAAGGCGAAGTTTCATCGTTGCCTACTTATAAAAAAACAGTGCTTTCGTTACCCAAAGAGATTACAACTGACATTAAATTGGCTGCTCAGTTATTAGCGCAAGCGAAAAATCCGGGTTTATTTATTGGTTGGGGAGCGGTGGCTGCAACGGATCTTGTTACTGAGTTGGTTGAATTAATTAATGCCCCTGTATCAACAACATTGCAGGGCTTAAGTGCATTTTCAGCCAAACATCCGTTGCATACTGGCATGGGTTTTGGCAATGCCGCGGTGCCTGCAGCCACCAATGCGTTCAAGCATTGTGATTGTATGCTAGCAATAGGCACTCGTTTTGCCGAAATTGGTACTGGCAGTTTTGGCGTGACGGTACCAGAAAATTTGATCCATATTGATATTAATCCGCAGGTATTTAATGCAAATTTTCCTGCTAAAGTGACACTTGAAGGTGATGCAAGTTTAGTTTTAACGCAGTTGCTAGCAGCGCTTAAACCATTGCAAATTGTAGAAAAAGAATGTTTACCTCAACAAGCGATAAAACAAGATAAACAAGCTTATTTGAGTGAATGGTTAACGCACGACAGTAAAGATCGAGTGAATCCGGCCGTATTTTTTCAGAGTCTAAGAAAAGCAATTAATGACGATGCTTTTGTTGTTGCTGATGATGGCAATCACACTTTTTTAACCGCTGAGTTGATGCCGATTTATCAAGCTAAACATTTTTTTAGTCCAACCGATTTCAATTGTATGGGCTACGCGATCCCTGCGGTGATCGGTACCAAGTTAGCGAATCGTGATCAACAAGTGATTGGTATTATTGGTGATGGTGCTTTTTTAATGAGCCAGAGCGAGTTATTTACTGCGGCAGATAAAAATATTGGTGCCATATTCACTATTTTTAATGATGGTGAACTAGCGCAAATATCTCAGGCACAACAAACGCCATACAATAAAAAAACCTGTTCAATATTACCCAAAACTCGTTTTAAAGCGTTAGCCGAGGCGAGTGGCTGTTGTTATTTACGTATTGAAAATAATCAAGATGTTAAAGA
Source organism: uncultured Pseudoalteromonadaceae bacterium (assembly GCA_964629005.1). GTDB lineage: Bacteria > Pseudomonadota > Gammaproteobacteria > Enterobacterales > Alteromonadaceae. Next base: position 3,476 of record CAZVPC010000017.1, read on the forward strand.
AAAGATCACTCAAGCGCTTGAACTAGCGGCTACCAATAAACCTGTGGTCTTGGATGTTAATATTGATTATTCAAAACGTACTCGTTTTACTCAAGGGATCATCGCAACAAATTTGAAACGGATGAAGTTTCCAACCAAGGTACGAATGATCTCTCGAGCGCTATGGCGTAGAATTTAGTGTGTTTGGGCTAATTGCATCACCAATTGTTTAATCTGTGGTTTGCTGTGTGCCTTTTGCGCTAGACATTGTTTTAAGTAGCCTTTAGCTTTGGTAAAGTTGCGATCGGCTCCCGCTAATTTAATTAAACGTGGTTTTAAAAAGCTGTCTAAACGTTGTTCTTTGATTTTATTGCAGTCACCTAAAAACAAATAAGGTATATAACTTTGGTATTTTGAAGGTAGGCCTGCAATTAGCTGATCAAAATTAGTTTGTAGCCATGGCCACATTACGTTGTCGAGCTCTTTTTTATCGATCAAATTAAATAAAAATTGAGTTTTTTCATTATCTCTAACGGCAGGTGTTAAGCTAAAATCAATCAAAAATTTACCAATTTTAGCGTTTTCAGTTGAAGTTAAAGCGCCAATTAAAAGACCACGCATAGTACCATCACTTGACATGTTTAAACGCGCCATTAATTCATCAACAAAAGGTTGCCCCAATTCTTGTACCGCGACCGACATGGCGGTCATACGTAATGCGGGAATAACGGCGTCATCATGAAAGTTATGATCACTTTTATAACCTGTATATTTCACGGCCATATCGGTTAATTGCTTACGGTAAGTTTTGTCTTTAGCCGTAAAAGCCATAAAGTTGATCAAATGCTCTCTTAATTGATTAGTATCTAAAGGTTTAGCCTGATCAAGTGCGGTATTATCAACAAAACCGATTTTATTGGCATTCGCGCGATATAAATTGCCCGCTAAAGTGCGTAACTTATCTTTGTCTTGTTTATCGGCGTATTTGATCAAAGTACTTAAGGTTTCCATGCCTGAAACCACCACTTCCCATGAAGCAGAATTAAGTGTTGCTGGTATCACATCGACCATATCTTGCACCGTTAAATCGCCACTGTTAAATGATGATTTCATGCTGTCTAACACAGAATTAGCTTCTAACGCATTAACTTTATCTAAATTTGCAAGTAATGACTTCCAACCATTGGTATTAAAATTAAAGCGATAATAACCTGCGGCTTTTGCATTGGGCATTACCCAACTTGCACAATTTGTACTGGCTAAGGTGATTTGTTGTTGAGCTTTTGCAATCACGTTGCATTGTTGTTTAATTTTGCCATTTACTTCATAACTCATACAAACAGGTACATTCCATAGCGTAGTTGCCTTAAATTTAATGCCAAGCGGTGTGTATCGTTGTTGGTTAATATCCAAAACGGTTTGGTTATTTTGACAAGACTGCTTAATGCTTAATAACGGTACGCCTGCTTGTTCAACAAAATTTCTGAATGAAGTAACCACAGCTTGCGCTTTTTGTTTGGGTAATACACTGGCAATGGTTTCAAAAAAATCAATTGCTGTGGTGTTGCCCCAAGCATATTTGTTCAGATATTTTTGTACGCCTTTACGGAAATTTTCTTTGCCCATAAAGTTTTCTATCATAAATAATACACCAGCACCTTTTTGATAAGTAATACCGTCAAAGGCGGTAATAATATCGCTATTGCTTTTTATCGGATTACGAATTTTTCGTGCCGAAGGAATAGAGTCTGAATCCATTACTTGTTTTGAACTGCGAATTTGTTGTCGTTGCCATTGCTGCCCCGGATGCTGACGTTCTAATGACGTGGCAGCCATCCAAGTGGCGAATGCTTCGTTTAACCAAATATCATTCCACCACACTGGCGTCACTAAATTGCCAAACCATTGGTGAGCTAATTCATGGGCTTGTACAGAAATAGATGTGCGTTTTTGGTCAATTGAGGCTTTGTCGTTAAGCAGTAATAACTGTTCTCGGTAAGTAATTGCCCCTGCATTTTCCATTGCGCCAGCGGCAAAATCAGGTACGGCTAATACGTCTAATTTACGATAAGGGTAGGGGATTTGAAAATAATCTTCTAAGCCCTCAACGACTGAACGTGTTTGTGATAGTGCATATTGCAATTGCTTGCCTTTGCCTTTGGCGGCAATACCACGTAACAAAATTTCATGGTTTCTTACACTGGTCGCTGGCATCGCGGGCATTTCAACAACATCGAAATCACCCACAAAAAAAGCGACTAAGTAGGTGGGTAAGGGTTTACTGGTAATAAAAGAGACTTTTTTCCAGCCATCGTTAAGTTTTTTAGTTTTTGCTACGGGTGTGTTTGCTATAGCAACGAGCTTTTCAGGAATAACCAAATTAATTTCGTACGGGGTTTTAAAGCGTGGTTCATCAAAAGATGGAAAGGCTAACCGAGCGGAAATAGACTCCATTTGGGTAAATGCATAATATTGCCCGCGATCTTTAACACGGTGTAAGCCCTCAAGATTTTCGTTAAAAGCCGCGTTATAGTTCAAGCTGAGGCGATATTTTCCTGCGGTAAGTGCTGAGCGAGTAGTAATGCTTAACACCCCCTCTACAGTAGTTTTTGTTGCGTTAGCTTTGATTACTTTACCATTAATGTTTTTAAGATTAACTGAATCAATGGTTAATGCTTTGCCATTTAAATAAAACTGGTTAGTCGCCTGTTTTATTTTAATATCAATATTAGTTTGGCCTGAAAAGCGTGCTTGCTCAGGGTCGATTTTTAACGTTAATTGATAATGTGTTGGTACTACATTATCAGGTAATTGTCCGGTTGGTATTGGCTCTGCCGCCATTGAATTGTTAAACAAAAGTGTGGGTATTAGTAGTAACATTACTGATAACCATGGTTTTATTCTTTTGCTCTTGCTTATGTTATCGGGTTGGGTTCCCATTTTTATTTCCATTTTAAATTATTTACGCTATGAATTTTACTGAAAATACCCACTGAAATCAGCTTTGTTAACAAAATGTTACGAATCATTTACAAGTACTTAGTTCATCGGCATCAAAATCATCAACATCAATCGCGGCTTTGCGACCTTGTTCCGCTTTTATCAATAAATTTGCTTCATCTTGTGTGATTGCATTGATATCGAGGCCTTGTTTGGCAACTTGATCTAATTGATAAAAAGGTAATTTTTTATTTAAAGCACGACAAACTTTTTCAAATAGTGGTTCGCAGGCAATAATATCGTCTAAGGTTTGCTCTAAAACACCTAAAATATTTTCTTTTTCACGAGTTAAATATTGACCTTCTCCTAAGCGTGATCTAGTCGCGCTGGGGGTTTGTAAAATCATGGCTACTTGATGATCTAATTTATCTGCGGGTTTTGTTAACCAAGTACCTAAAGGAAAAATGACTAACCTTAATAAAATAGCGATAGTTTTATTAGGGAAATTACTGATCAGCTGATCAAATGCTTGTTGAATTTTATATAAACTATCTTCAACCGCCCATTGGAGTAAAGGTAAGTCTTCTGCTTGTCGACCTTGATCGTTGAAGCGTTTCAACGAAGCACTGGCGAGATATAAATAACTTAATATATCTCCTAAACGGGCAGAAATTCGTTCTCGTCTTTTTAAATCACCACCGAGTGTTACCATGGCAACATCAGATAACATTGCTAAATTGGCACTAAAGCGGGTCATTAATTGAAAATAACGGCGGGTATCATCTTGATAAGGCGTTTTTATTAATCGTGCGCCGGTGAATGAAAACCATTTACTTCTGATGAGGTTGCTGAGTGTAAAACCAATATGACCAAAAAGAGCATGGTCAAAATCATTAAGGGCTTGTTCTTCGTCGCTATTACTTGCTGCTTCTAATTCGGCTAATAAATAAGGATGACAGCGAATAGCACCTTGACCATAAATGATCATGCTGCGCGTTAAAATATTAGCACCTTCTACTGTGATCGCAATGGGCGCACCTTGATAAGCTCGTGCTAGGTAATTGTTTGAGCCCAGACAAATGCCTTTACCGCCATGAATGTCCATCGCATCATTGACACAAGCACGCATTTTTTCGGTGAGGTGATATTTAGAGATAGCAGAAATAACTGATGGTTTTTCGCCTAAGTCGATTGCACCAGTCGACATACTAGTAACGGCATCCATTAAATAAGCATTACCACCAATACGGGCTAATGCTTCTTCAATGCCTTCCATTTTGCCAATGGGTATTTTAAATTGACGTCGTATTCGGCTGTATGCGCCGGTGGCAAGCGCTAATGATTTTATGCCGCCGGTGCTGTTTGAGGGTAAAGTGATCGCTCGCCCTACCGATAAACATTCAACTAACATTCGCCAACCTTGACCCGCCATTTCGACACCACCAATAATGAAATCTAGGGGAACAAAAACATCTTTGCCTTGTGTAGGACCATTTTGAAAAGGAATATTTAGCGGGAAATGTCGGCGATTGTGTATAACTCCATCAATATTTGTAGGAATAAGCGCACAGGTGATACCCAGTTCAAGCGTGTCACCCAGTAAAAAATTAGGATCGCGTAGTTTAAAGGCTAAACCTAGTACCGTGGCAATGGGAGCTAAGGTAATATAACGTTTGTCCCACGTTAGTTTCATTCCTAAGACTTGTTCACCATTAAATTCGCCGTGGCAGACAATGCCAAAGTCGGGGATGGCACCTGCGTCAGAGCCTGCTTCTGGGCTAGTAAGGGCAAAGCAAGGAATTTCATCACCATTAGCTAATCGGGGTAAAAAATGATCTTGTTGCGCTTTAGTTCCATATAATTGTAATAACTCCCCCGGTCCCAATGAATTTGGCACGCCAACGGTGGTTGCTAATACCGTACTAACCCCCGCGAGTTTTTGTAATACTCTTGATTGAGCGTATGCGCAAAACTCTAAACCGCCATATTCTTTTTTGATGATCATCGCGAAAAATTTGTTTTCTTTGAGGTATTGCCAAACCTCAGGTGATAAATTGGCATTTTGATGGGTGGTTTGCCAGTCATCGACTATTTTACAAACATACTCTACTGGGCCATTGAGAAACGCTTGTTCATTGGCACTTAATCGCGGTTCAGGAAAGTTATGTAGTTTTTGCCAGTCAGGGACACCACGAAACAAATCGGCTTCAAACCAAGTTGTTCCTGCATCAAGTGCTTCTTTTTCTGTGCTTGACATTGCGGGCATAATGCTGCGAAATAATTTAAGTAATGGCGCGCTCATATATTCTTTGCGGATATTGGTGATATTAAGCGGCAATGCAATAGCCAAGAAAACTAGCCAAGCAAAAATAGAAATGAGGCTAAAAAAACTACCAATGACCATTAAAAAGGTAAAAAGATAGCTAAAGATGATTAACGAGGCGCGGTTATATGCCATAAAAATACTGAGCGCGAATGCACAGAGTAACCAAAGATAAATTTCCATATTTTTGCCTTATTTATTTTGTCTTAGACGGTTATAATTTTAGCGTTATCATTTAAGTTTAGGGCTAATAGCCAATAAAATAAAGAGAAAATTAAATGTGTGAACTTTTGGCAATGAGCGCCAATGTACCAACGGATATCTGTTTTAGTTTTAGTGGTTTAATGCAACGCGGTGGTAATACTGGGCCTCACAAGGATGGTTGGGGCATCACCTTTTATGAAGGTAAGGGCTGTCGTAGTTTTAAAGACCCTTTACCTAGTGCGCAATCACCTATTGCACAATTAGTGACTAATTATCCAATTAAGAGTGAAGCAGTTATTTGTCATATTCGACAAGCTAACTCGGGTGAGGTTTGTTTAGAAAATACACATCCATTTACGCGACAAATGTGGGGTAAAAATTGGACTTATGCGCATAACGGGCAATTAAAAGATTTTGCAGAAAAATTACCTGTAAGTGCACATATCCCCATTGGTAGTACTGATAGCGAACATGCTTTTTGTTGGTTAATGGATAAGCTTCACTATCAATTTGCTGATCAAGAGCCCGAGGCAAAAACATTATTTGCCTTTATTGCTAAGCAAGCCGAAAAAATTAATACTTTAGGGGTATTTAATATCATTTTAACGGACGGACAATATTTGTTTGCGTTTTGTTCAACCAAGTTACATTGGTTAACTCGCCGTGCACCTTTTGGGCAAGCAAGTTTGATTGATGCTGAGGTTGTCGTGGATTTTCATCAAGAAACCACTAAAAAAGATGTGGTTACGGTTATTGCTACACAACCCTTAACTGACAATGAGTGTTGGCACAAAATGCAATCGGGTCAATGGCAGTTATTTTGTTTAGGTGAGCGAGTTTGATGGTTTTAATTGATCGTATTACTTATTTTTAACCTGCTTACCTTCAATTTTTAATGAGGTTAACTGGGCTTCAAATTGTTCCGTTCCGCCTTTAACTTGGTATAATTTTACGAGTAAAAAGTTTAATTTAGGGGCGAACCACGCGTAAGTAATGCGTTTTTTCTCGATAAGCTCACGTTTTAAACGTATGGTTTTAACTAAACCATACGGTAGCATTAATTCTTCTTCACCATCGTACTGGTAAACATAATTTTTAACTTTTCCTGAATTTTTAATCACCGGATAAACAAATTGTTTTTGTGTTGGGTTTGCAATCATTTTTAAACGATGTTGTAGGTGATAACTTAAGGTGTCTTGTAAAGGCAGTGAAAAATCAACGGCAAAAGTTTGTTTTTTCTTAACGTTGGTGGCCTGATTTTTGTTTGCATCATACGCCCATTGGTAGAATTTATCGCGACCTGTACCCTCGCGTTTGTAGGTATACTTAAGAGGGGTGACAATGTCATTTTTAAGGTTAACAATAGATGTTTCGGTACGGGTATCTGAAAAAATTAACCAACTAATATCTGATTTATAACTATATTCAACCGTGCCGTCATCATGATAGATGAGTTTACGTACTCCTTTACCTACTTTTCTTGATTTATGTAATAATGAATAATTAGCGGTAAAGGCTTTGATAGTATGGATAGGAGATAAAACGGCTTCGGCTTTTAACTCTTGAGAATGTGCAACTATACTAATTAAAACCAAGATTGTTATACTGAATGACTTTAGCCTAAATGATTTTATTTTTGCTGAATCTAACATTAAACTAATATTTTTTATCATAAATAGATCACTTTTATTAATTATTATTCGTTTGCATAACCGCTTAGGGGTAATTTATTGTCATCTAATATTGCCTGCTCATTTCGCATTGAAAGTCGATTTTGACAGAACCATTTAACTACTAGTGGATAAATTCGGTGTTCTTGTTGGTGAACACGACTAGCGAGTTCTTCGACATTATCTTGTGGAAAAACAGGGACTTTAGCTTGTAAAATAACGGGTCCTCCATCTAGTTCTTCGGTCACAAAATGAACACTAACGCCGTGTTCGGTGTCTTTGGCATCAATAGCACGTTGGTGAGTATTGAGTCCTTGGTACTTGGGCAACAAAGACGGATGAATGTTCAATAATTTTCCGCTAAAATGTTGCACAAAAGCAGCAGTAAGTATGCGCATAAACCCAGCGAGTACAATAAGATCAGGGCTAAATTGGTTAATTTGATCAATTAACGCCTGATCATAATGTTCTCTTGAGGCGAAATCTTTGTGGGAAAGCGTAATACTGTTAATACCCGCTTGTTGAGCACGGCTTAACCCGTAAACATCGGCTTTATTTGATATAACGCCAACAACTTGTCCGGGAAAATGTTCCGCTTTGCTGGCATCAATAATTGCCTGCAAGTTTGTACCACCACCAGAGATCAACACCACAATTCTTTTTTCTTGTTTGCTCAAAATACTAAACCTCAGTATTTGACGTGTTAAAAACGACTTGTTCAGTGGCAAGTGCTTTTTCGACAATGGCACCAATATGCCATGCGTTTTCACCATGATCTTTTAGTATGCTTATACTTTGCTCAACTTTGTCGCTAGGTACAACAAGGATAATACCAACACCACAGTTAAAGGTACGGTACATTTCATGGGTGGTAATATTGCCATTTTCTTGTAACCAGTTAAAAATTACGGGCCATTGCCAGCTATTACTATCAATTACGGCTTGGGCACTTGTGGGTAAAACGCGTGGAATGTTTTCCCAAAAACCACCACCGGTGATATGAGACAGTGCATGGACATCAATTTGTTTCATTAAGGCCAAAACAGATTTTACATAAATTTTAGTGGGTTCAAGCAGATGTTCGCTGATCGCTTTATTATCAAGTAATTCATTGCTATCGGTATTGTTTACTGTTAGTACTTTACGAATGAGTGAAAAGCCATTTGAATGTGGCCCTGATGAGCCTAAAGCGATTAATTGATCGCCTGACGCAACTTTAGAACCGTCGATTAAACGTGATTTTTCAGCGATACCAACACAAAATCCGGCAATATCATAGTCGCCTTGATGATACATGCCCGGCATTTCAGCCGTTTCACCACCAACAAGCGCACAACCGGCTTGAATACATCCTTCAGCAATCCCTTCTACAACGGCTGAGGCGACTTCAACGTCAAGTTTGGCGGTGGCATAATAATCTAAGAAAAATAATGGCTCTGCTCCTTGCACAATTAAATCGTTGACACACATTGCTACTAAATCTATACCAACAGTGTCATGTTTGGCTAAATCAATAGCTAATCGCAGTTTAGTGCCAACACCATCGGTACCTGCCACTAAAACCGGTTCTTTATAACCTGTAGGTAGTTGACATACCGAGCCAAAACCACCTAAGCCGCCAATGACTTCTGGGCGAGTAGTACGTTTAACCGCACCTTTAATGTTTTCAACTAAGGCATTACCAGCATCAATATCGACACCAGCATCTTTATAGCTTAACGACTGTTTTTGTTCACTCACAGGAAACCTCAAATATGGCTGTTTGTTTTAAACTAAATTCAGTAGTTGGATGCGAAATAAGAGTGTAGTTATTTGATTTGATTAGCGTAATGAAAAAATACGGTATCACCATATTAGTGATGAGTCATTTTTTCAATTAGCTAGGTGAATCAAGGAGCTGTGCTATTATTCGTATCGATTGCTGATTCTAGGTTTAAGGGCTTTAATAATGTGCGTATTCTATCAGTGCCGGCGTTGGGATAAAATATTTATAAGAAAATATTTTTGGGATACTTTTTCAGATAGTTAGTTATAGGTTGAATGATACCATTATGATAATATTTGGGTAATTAGATTTAATTAGTTATTTTTTATGCTTAGATTCTTGAAATTATTAGGGATATTATTGGTTGTTTTACCTGCACATGCGGTTGAAGTGACCGATTTGTATCAAGCCAAGGTAACGGTTGTTTCTCAATCAGCAAATGATAGAAATAATGCGCTTAAACGTGCTATGCAAGCGGTATTATTAAAAGTAGGGGGACAACGAAGCGTTTTAAATAATCAAGCTATTAAGCAAGGTGTTAGCAAATATCAACAATATATAGTGCAATTTAGTTATAAAAAAGAAAATGAACAACGGTTATTGATCGCTAGTTTTAATGAAAAAAAAATCAACCAACTATTTCATCAAGCCCAGTTACCTTTATGGGGAAATTTGCGCCCACAAATTTTATTGTGGTTAGTGCAAGAGCAAGGTTTAGCACGAAATATTATTGCAGAGTCATCGTTGTCGATTTTTCCTAAACAGATCCAAACATTTTCTATTCAACGCGGTTTGCCGATAAGTTTACCCTTGATGGATTTAACCGATCTTAACGATATATCAACTGCGGATGTTTGGGGCAGATTTTCAGCGCCTATTAAAGCGGCATCTACTCGCTATCAAGCGGAGGCAGTGGCTGTTATTAGAATATCGAACAGTAGTTTATTACCGCAAAATAATTCATCGCAAGAATGTGATTTATTATGCCGACAAGATCAATACGCCCTCGATTGGCGTTTATTTACCGATGCGCAAACAACGTCTGCCAATATGTCGTTGCGTGAAGATCAAAATTCAATACCGAGTGATTTCTCAATAAACCAACTTAAAGGTAATGATGTTAGCCAATTATTAACGCAAGCGTTAGCTGATATTACCCAACAAATTTACCAGTATTATGCGTTAAATATTACCGATAATCGGCAAATAGAAATTAATGTGGCAAATATTAATTCAATGCAACGTTATGTTGACGTTAATCATTTTTTGAATAATTTATCATCGGTTAATTCAGTACAGCTTATTTCTGCTCAGGGTGAAAACAGACGTTTTTTACTACACTTATTAGGCTCTAAAAGTGCTTTATTGGCCTCGTTAAAGTTAAATAAACAATTACAGCAATATGTTGATCCCTTAGCTGTAATCGACGTTGATGCAATACCCATTTTTTATTGGGATAAACCATGAAAGCATTAATACAATTGCCCCTAGCGGTACAATTACCTGATGATGAAACCTTTGCCAGTTTTATTAGTGATGAAAATCAAAATATTGTTAGTCAGTTAAAAATATTGATCACGCAAACAGTATCCACGAAAGGTTTTTATCTTTTTGGGCAACAGAGTGTTGGCAAATCACATTTATTACACGCTTGCTGTGCTTTTGCTGCAACCTTATCTAAATCGGCATTATGTTTATCATTTTCAGAATTACAACATTTATCGGTTGAATTACTTGATGGTTTAGAGCAAATCGATGTGGTTTGTTTAGACGATATTCACTTAATTGCAGGTAATGAGCGATGGCAGCAAGCAGTGTTTGATTTGTTTAATCGCGTAACAGAGCAGAACAAGTTGTTAATTATTACTGGCGATCAAAGTGTCGCGCAATTGGGTTTAAGTTTACCTGATCTAGAGTCACGTTTAAGTTGGGGATTTGTTGAACAAATAAAGGTATTAACCGATGAGGAAAAAATGCGGGCTTTTCAGTTTAGAGCAAAACAGCGAGGTTTAATGTTACAAGATGAAGCGGTGAAATTTTTATTTAACCGCTTCAGTCGAGAGATGAGTCATTTGCTTAATTATTTAGATCAGTTAGATAAAGCGTCTATTCAAAAACAGCGAAAAATTACCATACCATTTATTAAAGATGTTTTAATGTTTCGGTAATGGTTTTTGATAATATCGTACTTGGTTTATGGGTCGAGTAATATTATTTTGGTTGATCTGTCTTTGTTGTTCGCTATTAATAACTGTCAATGGTGTGAGAGTACTATCACTGAGCGTTAAGTTTTTTACCCAATCATCTCCAGCAACCATCGGTGTTGGTGCCGGCAATGCGTTAATAATTGCGCTGTTATCTAATTCAGGTAATACTTTCTTTAGAACAAAACTAGCGCGGTCTTTAATGTTTTCTTCACCGATACGACCTCGTTGTCCCCATGCAACAATGTAATCATTAGCAAAAATTTGTTCACCTTGGGGGCGATTAGTTATAGCAACATCACGCTGAATTTTATAGCGAGTATACATCATTACTTCGTCAAATAGTGTGGCAAAATCTTCCTGCTTGCTTGAATAGTTGTAATAGTCAGAAGCAATATCAGGTTTGAAAAAAGTAGCTATATCACTAGGTAGATAAGCTTTTTGGGCATTGTTAGCATTATTCCCAGCAAAACTTACTTGCGCTAAATCACGCATCACACTACTTTGTAAAGGGTAACTTATCGCTAAAGTATTTGAGGGCAGATCATTTTTTTGGCGAGCATCATACACACGAGTGTCACTACTAAAATTTGCCCATTCAGTACTTGGGAAAAAGTCATTGGCATGAGCTAATTCATGGAATAATAGCGAGGTTAAACGAAAAACCCCATCGTCCATTGAACGATTTATACGTTTATTCGCGGCAATGTAGCGACTAACATAAGCATTGTTTTTAACATATCGCCAGGGCATAACAAATTGTAATTTTTTGCCAAAAGCGGCTCTATAATCAGGAGCTTCGTTAATGGTGTCACGTTCGTCAGGTGTTAGCCAGAAATTGTTAGCGTCAAGATAAATAGCTCCGGTTGCAGCCCAATAAAAAGAGGGACGAATATCATAAGAAATAACTACCCCTGTGGTTGCACGTAATAAATTTTTGAAATCATTATTGCTATCGTAATTTTCTAAGAAGTCTTTAAAGCGGTCGCCCATCCATTGATGAGAAACTACAACACGATCCATAATATCGTCAACTGAAGGGGTTAAACTTTGTTGCGCGATAAGAGGGATATCAGCTAATGTACACGAACTTTTTAGTTGGTTACTGTATAAACATTTAACTAAATTATTACCATAGGGAGAGTTGCTATGGTAAGGAAATACTTTGGCGATGCGCTGATTGAAATAGGCATAATTTATAATGTTATTCGTATTTTCGATTAAAATGGCTACGGTATCTGTATAGGTGTTGTTGCTATTACTGGCTTTTACCTTAAATTCGACAAGGGTGTCTTGTTCTATTGCCGGAGCGGTAAAAAATATAGCTAAATCACCTTTTTTGTAATCTTTTAATAGTACTGACGGACCTGAAATTTGCTGCCACGTAACTGAGCTTGGCTCTAAACTGGGATCGAGCCAAGCTCGCAGCGAAACTTTATTCCCCTCAAGTGCACTTTGTCCTAGTCGTGCACTGATCAAGCTATTGTCATTGGCAACGTTAATGCTTTTGCTTAATGTTTGTTGAGCACTACCATTGACTAAAAAACTAACTTTAAATTGATATTCACCTGATTCTTGCGGAGTAAAGGCAATGACTTTACTGGTAGGTGTTAAAAAATTGACCATAGGTCCACTAAGTTGTTGCCAATTAATATTGCTAATTTTTTTGTTTGGATAAAACAATATTAATTCGACCGCTTGTTGATTGCTTAAGTTGTCATCGATAGCAATTATTGCGTTATTTATTAACGGTGTTGGCGCTGAATTATCAATAGGATTTGTGGTTGAAGAGCCCCCACAAGCGATTAACATTAGCGGTAAACTGAGGTAAATTAAAATATTTTTCATCTATATTCCTTTAAATTTAATGTAAAGTCCTTGTCTAAAAAGACATTAAGCATTAGGTTTTTTTTTCCTAATACTTAGACCGAGTTCTTGACCACGATATTTCGCATAATAACTGCTGGCTAAAAAAATAGTAGTCGCTAGAAATAATTCAATCGATGCCCAAATAATGTCGTTAGCAGAAACCCAAAATGTGGTAATACTATGTAAAAAGTAAAGCATAATTATAAAATTAGTCCAAGCATAAGTATAGGGATCACCTTTTAATAAACCTTTTAATGGCAGTAAAAGTGGTAACGTAAAAAAAACCAACGATAACCATGGTGACATTGAGCTAGGGTTAAGAATAATAAGCCATAACGGCATAAAGATTAATAAGGCCGCATAAGCAGCAAGTGTTATGTTTTTTAGATTTTTGGTGGAAATTGCTTGGTTTTTGTTCATTAGAGTCTAATTATAGTTGTGGTTAATGGGGTTAAAGTAATGCTAATACATTTTCTGGTGGTCGACCAATGCAGGCTTTATTGCCGGCAACAACAATAGGGCGTTCCATTAACTTAGGTGTGTTAACCATTGCAGTTATTAGTTGTTCATCGTTTGCTGTGGCTAAGTTCTGCTCTTTAAATTGCGCTTCTTTGTTACGCACTAGCTCAATAGCTGGAATATTAAGTAAGTGTAATAAATGTTTTATTTGCTCATTGGTGAGCGGATTTTTTAAATATTCAATTATGGTGACCTTAGCATTGGCTTGTTCAATCAATTGTAGTGTTTGCCGGCTTTTAGAGCATTTAGGGTTATGATAAATAGTTAACATATTTAATTTAAATCTCGGTTAGTTGTTTATAATTTAAGATACTTTACAAGCGTTTGATTTTTTCTGCTTGTGCTTGAAATTGTAAAATGCGTGCTTTGAGCCGTTTTCGTAACAAAGGCTTTTCTTCTGCAAAATTAATGGCTGTTTGTAATTCATCAACGGCTCTTGTATAAGCCCCTAATAAAGCGTAAACCTCAGCTTTACTACCATGCATTAGTGCTTTTTTCTTTTGTTTTTTATACACAGAGGTTAATAAGTCATAGGCGATAAAATTTTCTGGTTGCAGTAATAAAAAATCTTGTAATAGCTGACTTGCTTTGTCCATATCGCCTGATTCTAGCAACATATTGGCATAGTTAAGGGTAACCACTTGGTTATTTGGCATGAGTAAGTTGAGCTTAGATAACATCAATAAACCGTCAGTAAACTGTTTGGTTTGAATATCAACATCAGCAAGAACATCAACATAGAATAAATTTTTTGGATCAGGCTTAAGTAACGTGAGTAGTATTTTTTTTGCTTGTAGATATTGTTTGTTTTCAAAGTAAGAGATGGCTAAGCCATACAGAGCCGCTTCTTTTATAATATAACGTTGTTTTTTTATAATCTTTTTGTAAAAAGCAATGTTTTCTTCCGCATCACCTTGATAACGCGCTTTTATTCTGGCCTTGGTCAATTCAAATTTTAAACTGGGCGCTAATATTCTACTTGGGTAGTTTTGTGCTCTAGCCCGAGCATCGGTAATACGTGCGTTTGACAAGGGGTGAGTTAATAACATTGGTGGCGGTGTGCTAGCATAACGAAATTTTTCTGACATTTTTTTAAAAAAAGCTGGGGCACCTTGCGGGTTGAAACCACTATTAGCAAGTAATGCAATGCCAACCCGATCCGCTTCTTTTTCATCCCCACGGGTAAAATTAATGCTCATTTGTTGGGATGCTGCCATTGATGCACTTAAGGCAGCAAAACCAACCGTTGGATTAATTAACGCTAGTAATACTCCTGAGATCATACCGGCAGTTGTTAACGGTTGACTACGTTTTTGTGCTTCTAATTTTCGCGCTAAATGTCGTTGTGTAACGTGAGAAATTTCGTGGGCAAGTACTGAGGCTAATTCACTTTCTGTATCAGCTAAAGTGATCAGTGCACTATTAACGGCAACATGACCGCCAAAAAAAGCAAAGGCATTAATGTCATTTTTATTGACCAGAAAAAATTGAAATTGATAATTTACATCTTGAGCATTTTTTACTAACGTATTACCAAGATGGTTGATGTATTCAATTAATACAGGATCGTTGATCACCGGCTGCGAACCACGTAGTTGCCGCATCATAATGTCACCAATTCGCCGTTCCTTATCTAAAGATAAAGTACTCACTGCAGCAGCGCCTATTTCGGGGAGTTTATTTCTATTCGTACCTTGCCCTAACGCGGTTCCAGTAAGGAATAGCGGAACGAGAAAACTACAGGCAATAACAGAGATTAAACTAAATTTGTGTTTCATTAATTGCTTTACTCGGCTGAATTGTTGAGTGGGTCTTGATGGTTTTGTCCTCGTCTTCGATCGATTTCACGATAAAATTCCGCGATGTTATAGCCGCCAATTTCAGTGATCTCAAATGAATCTTTTAAGGTGTCTATTAATTCTTCTACTTTATAAAAGGTAAATTTTATTAATGCTAAGTCAGCATCATCACCGCCTTGAATGCTATAAGTCATAAATGATACCAAACTACTGACCCGAAATAACATTTTCATAGTATTCGGCAGCCAAGTCTCAAAGGGGCACTCAGGGTGCTTTTGCATCACAGTATTAATTTTTTCATCACCAACAATAGGAAAACAATGTAGTTCGTAATGTTGTTCAGTAAAAACATGCTCCAGTGCAATTTTGGGCTTGTTGTTAACTAAAATATTACCTTTGTTATCACGATAACTGCCTAAAAAGTTTAAATTCCATGTGTTTTTATTCAATAACCGTCGGTAAGCACTGTCAAAACCATGCGATAAAATGCCATCTATGTCACTAACCGATGTCATCGCCATGTGAAATATTGCTGGTGATTCACCCCAATTAAGCTGCTTTTTATAAGCATTAATTTCTTTGAGTGTTGGTTTTTTTTGATGGTTATTCATTTTTCCAAGTTAATTTAATAAGTAAGTGATAAAAAGATTTCAATAATTTAGCATTGATACTCGAGTTTATAATACTAAAATGCAAATGAATTGTAATTGATTATAACAAAATGATCATCAACAGGTTTATATTGGTTATAATAAGCTAAGATTACTTTTTGATTTAAATAGCATGTTGTACGAATACGATGGTAGTGCCGAAAAATGCCCATTACCACTGGTGAAAACACGAGTCATTTTAAAAAAAATGCAACCGGGTGACACCTGTTTGATTCGTGTCAGTGATAAAGGTTCAAAGAAAAATATTCCACAGCTTTTGAAAAAACAGGCATGGCAATTTAGTCAATGCCAAATTGATAAGAACATTGTTGAATTAACCATCGAATTAAAAAAAGAATGTTCATAGGAAAACTTAATGGTTCAATTTTTTACTGACTGGTATCAACGAAAATTTTCAGATCCTCACGTTGTGACTTTAGTTGTTATTTTGCTGGCGATATTTCTATTTGTGTATTTTTTAAGCTCTTTGTTAATGCCAGTATTTGTCGCCTTGTCAATCGCCTTTTTGCTTGATCTGCCGGTAAATAAATTAACCTTGATGGGGCTCTCTCGTACTGCTGCTGTTGCTTCTGTGGTGAGTGCCTTTATTGGTATTTCACTTATTGCTTTTTTAGGCTTGATGCCAGTAATTTGGCAACAAAGTAGTAATTTATTTCAAGAACTCCCCAAAATGTTGATGCAAGGGAAAGTTTATTTGTCTACCTTGCCGGAAACTTATCCTGATATTATTCAAGCAAGCCAAATTGAAACCTTTATTAGTTTAATTAATGCTAAGTTATTGGAATGGGGTGAAATTATTATCAAAGGATCGTTAAATTCTATTTCAAATTTAGTTGCCTTGATGATTTATTTGATTTTAGTACCCTTAATGATGTTTTTCTTTTTGAAAGATAAACAGAGCTTACTAGCAAGCGTAACGAATTTTTTACCAAAAGAAAGGCGCTTAGCTAAACAAGTAGGTAGTGAAATGAATCAACAAATTATGAATTACATTCGTGGCAAAGTGGTGGAGATTTTAATTGTTGGCATTGCGACTACCGTTGCTTTTATATTCTTAGACTTGCAGTATGCGGTTTTACTTGGGGTATTAGTGGGCTTGTCGGTATTAGTGCCTTATGTTGGTGCAACTATCGTGACTTTTCCAGTGATGTTGGTGGCATTATTTCAATTTGGTGTTGGTTCAGAGTTTGGCTATGTGATGTTAGCCTACGGCATAATTCAAGCCTTAGATGGTAATTTGTTAGTCCCTATTTTATTTTCAGAAGCAGTAAATTTACATCCCGTTATTATTATTGTGGCGGTGATCTTTTTTGGTGGACTTTGGGGCTTTTGGGGGGTGTTTTTTGCTATTCCTTTAGCAACTTTAGTTAAGGCGGTAATTAATGCTTGGCCGTCTTCTCACGAGCAACAGCCAAGTTAATATCAGCTCAATGTTGGTTAATATATTAAGCTGATTTGTTTTTTAATACATCTAAGACAATATGATGATGATCTTTAGTTTTAAATTTGTTAAAAACATGGCTAATTTTTCCGTCAAGATCAATAAGAAAGCTTAAACGATGTATGCCATCATATTCTTTGCCCATAAATTTTTTTAATCCCCAAACACCGAACTGATCTGCGACTTTATGATCAATGTCTGCTAATAAACTGAAGTTTAATTGATCACGTTGGCAAAATTTAGCTAAACGTTTGGGCTCATCAGGGCTGATACCAAAAACAATGGTGTTATGTGTGGCTAATGCTGTTTTAATATCTCGCAAACCTTGTGCTTGAAAGGTGCAACCTGGGGTCATTGCTTTGGGGTAAAAATAAACTAAAATTTGTTGTTTACCAAGATGATCTGCTAATGCTACTGAATTACTATTTTGATCAAGCAAAGTAAATAATGGCGCAGTGTCACCAATTGTTAGCGTGTTCATGGTGTTCTCTTTTATAAAATGGTTAATAAGTTAGATTGCACTTTTTTAATGCAGCCTTGGACATCAATTTGCTGACATAATTGTAGAAATTCATTTTCTAATAAATCAATGCTCACTTTATCGGTTAAGGCGATCAAAATATGAGCATTGGTTTGCTTAGTTTTTAAGTCTATTTGCGATTTTAGTGAAGAAATATCAATTTTACGTGCCGCAAAAAAAGCGGTAACGGCTTTTAAAACGCCCGGTTGGTCTATACCCGCGTAGGTTACTTCAAAATGCTGGGTTAAGTTTCTTACTTTATAATCCGAAGTACGTTTCATCATCGTGATTAATTCTAAACTATGAGCCAACTGTGGTAAGCGCAATTCAATTTGATTAATGGCACGATTGTTACCATTTAATAACATTATAAAACTAAATTCATCACCAAATATAGCCATTCTACTGTCTGAAATATTACAACCACATTCACAAGCTAACTTAGTTAATTCACTAACAATGCCCGTGCGATCAGAGCCAATGGCTGTTAGAACTAAATATTGAGACATAAATTAAGCCTAGTTAGTGGTAAAAATGCGTATTGTAACTGATCGCGAAGCTGATTGGAAAGTTGCTAGCGACTATTTTATGCTTACGCTGCGGCTTGCTATTATGCTATGGGGGGATTATTTACTTGTGTTTACAAAACTAGCACAGTAACATTGTCGACTGTTAATATTTAGACGTTAAAGCAGATGTTTTCTGGAAGTATAGTTGCGTTAGTAACCCCATTTACCTTAAATAATCAAATCGATTTTACCTTACTTACTCAGTTAATTGAGTGGCATATTACTGCTGGCACTCATGGCATAGTATTAGCTGGTACTACTGGGGAGTCGGCAACATTAAGTGATGATGAAAAAATAGCGCTCGCCAAAGCGGCGGTAAATATAGCACAAGGTCGGATCGAAATATTGATCGGCAATGGTAGTAATAATACCGCGCAAAGTATTGCCTTAACTCAACGTTTGAATAAAACAGGCATTGATGGCTATTTAACAGTAACCCCTTATTACAATAAACCAACCGATGAAGGCTTAATTGCACATTTTTCGGCTATTGCTGCGGTCACTAAATTGCCCATTATTTTATATAATGTACCTAGTCGTACACTGTGCGATTTAAGCAATGATGTGGTTTTACAACTTGCAAAACTTAACAATATTGTGGGTATCAAAGATGCGACAGCCGATTTGTCGCGCGTAACTCAGTTAAGAACGCACTGTAAAGCTGACTTTGTTTTGCTCAGTGGTGATGATGCCAGTGCCTTAGATTATTATTTAGCAGGAGGTAATGGTGTTATTTCAGTTACGGCCAATATAGCGCCGAAACAAATAGCAACTATTCAAACTTTGCTAACGGCTGGTAAAGTTGCCCAAGCAAAGTTGCTTGATCAACGCATGGCTAAGGTACATCATATTTTGTTTATTGAGTCTAATCCGATTGCTGTTAAATGGGCATTGTATTGGTTGAACAAATTGACAAATGCAAATTTACGTTTACCCTTGCTTAGCTTATCAAATTCAGCACAAACTATTTTAGTGCAAACTTTAAAAGATTCAGGTATAAAACCATGCCCACAGGAGAATTAATGCATCGTCGTATTTTTATTTTTTCGTTATTAAGTTTATCAATTTCAGCTTGCTCTTCAGTTGATAGTGCTAAACGGGCTGCGGGTGATTTTAATTACGCAAAAAAACCTGAAGCAAAAGTTCTTGAAATACCTAAAAATCTTGCAAAACCAGATTATTCAAAAGAGTATATGGTGTCTAATAAAATCAATTTTAATGGCCCTATTGGTGACCAAATTGATATTAGAGCGCCCTCATTAGTATTGCCCGTTGCTGCATCTTCACGGGTAGAGCTTAATTCTAACGAAGCTAAAATTTGGTTTGATAAAGTATTAGAAGGGCAAGATTTAGAAAAATTTATTCTAGCAGCGCTTAAAGAGCAGGTTGAAGAAGACGGGGTTGAATTTAAGGAAATAGATAGTAAAAAACATTTATATGAATCGGGTTGGTTTCATAAAACCGCAGAGACTGGATTTTTATTATGGAAGGGGCAAAAAATACTAGCAAGTATGCGTTTTCAATATCAAATAGAAACCAAACCGCACCACAGAAGTGTCGCTGTTATTGTTAATTTAATTGATTTTGAAGGAAAAAACGGTTCTAAAAAGATGGATATTATTGATAAGCAAAGAGCCGAAGTTGCTATGCTCAATGAGATTGTTGGTCAGGTAGATTACAAATATCGTAAAAAACAACGTGACAATGTGTTGATGAGAGCAACCCAAAAAATAGTTACTATGGGTGAAAACCCTAGTGGTGAACCCGCCTATATTATTGAAATGTCTAAGGATCATCTTTGGGCGAACTTACCCGGTTTCTTTGAAAAATATGGTTTTACCATTAATGATCTCAATGAGACCAAAAACATTTATTATGTTGACTTTGTGCAACCACAAAATAGTTTATGGGATACCATGTGGGATGAAGAAAAACCAGAAGTTGATTTAACGAATGAAAAATATCAGTTTGCTTTAAGCGCCGTTGAAAAGAAAACCGCGTTAACAATATACGATGCGCATGGCACCGCTTTAACCATGGAAACGTTAGAGCGAATCTTTGCTGTAATGGAACCAGGTTTATCATTTAGAACAGGTAAGTAACATTATACTTTTGCTAAAAACTCCGCACCTTGTGGAGTTTTTATTTTATTTATTAATCCGTTAATCGTTCAATAAATTTTTCGGCATTGATCTGCACATCGTCTTCGCCAAATTGATCGAATGGATTTTCCAATTGTGATTGAATATTATCTAAACTAACGAAAATTA
>CAZVPC010000018.1:0-19467 GCA_964629005.1 uncultured Pseudoalteromonadaceae bacterium
AAAGACTGGCAAAGGCCCCTCAATAAGATCGTTATTAAAACAAGTACCACATCAGTCTATTACTGTTGAAAATCAACAATTTTTATTCAATAGCAATACCCAACAACAATGGCAACAAGCAAAACAGATTTTCTCTAACCCTGCTATGTCTAAACAATCAACACAACCATTAAGGAGTCTTTGATGGCTAAACAACATGCTCACGGTGGCAATACTTTTATTCCGCTAAATATTGCAGTACTCACCGTGTCTGACACCCGTGATGAATCCAACGATACCTCGGGACAATTACTGGTTGAACGTTTAACCGCAGCAGGACATAACTTAGCAGACAAAGCAATTGTGATTGATGATGTTTATCAACTGCGCGCAATGGTGTCAAAATGGATCGCTGATGAAAACATTCAAGTGGTTGTTGCTACGGGTGGCACTGGTTTTACAGCGCGTGACAATACCCCAGAAGCATTGCAGCCGTTATTTGATAAGTCTGTTGAAGGTTTTGGTGAAGTATTTCGTGCTGTATCGTTACAAGAAATTGGTACTTCTACGATACAATCTCGCGCTTTGGCTGGTGTTGCCAACGGCACCGTTATTTTTTGTATGCCCGGCTCAACCGGTGCTTGTCGTACTGCTTGGGATAAAGTAATTGTCGATCAATTAGATGCGAGCCATCGTCCTTGTAATTTTGTGCCACATTTAAAACTTACCGAACAAACGGTCGAGCAAACAACGGTTGAACAATGCGAGAGTCGCAGTTAATGGCTTCTACAACTAAAAATACTTTATCGCATTTAAATGTCCAAGGCGAAGCCAATATGGTTGATGTTACCGACAAAGCGATGACTTCTCGTACCGCAACCGCCCAAGGGTTTATTAACATGAGTGCTGAAACATTAGCGCTCATTAGCACCGGTAAACATAAAAAAGGCGATGTATTTGCCGTTGCGCGCATTGCCGGTATTCAAGCCGCAAAAAAATGCAGCGACTTGATCCCTTTATGCCATCCATTAATGCTTTCTAAAGTACAAGTCGACTTTGAAACCATTGCTGATAATAACCAAGTAAAAGTCACCAGTTTATGTCGATTAACGGGACAAACTGGCGTTGAAATGGAAGCATTAACGGCGGTGTCTGTGGCCTGTTTAACACTATTTGATATGTGTAAAGCGGTCGATCCTGCCATGGAAATTCATGGTATAAAAGTATTAACCAAGGCTGGCGGTAAGTCTGGCGATTGGTGTGCTGAGCAGAGCTAAATATTATAGAACGAAATCAACAAATATTAGATCCTGAAACAAGTTCGGGATGACAATGTAAAGTCAGGATGACAAAAGTCAGGATCTACAAAGTAAACCGAGAACATTATGATCAAAATCGTTTTTTTTGCCGCATTACGTGAACAATTAAATTGCGCAGAATTGTCCATAACTGCAAACGAAGTTAATACCGTTGCTGATATCAAAATAAAACTTGCCAACAAAAATGAACACTGGCAACAAATTTTTAGTCATAGTGCGCTATTATCAGCAGTCAATCACGATATGGTTATGACTGATGCTAAGGTTAAAACAGGTGACGAAGTCGCTTTTTTTCCTCCGGTAACGGGTGGCTAAAAAAATAATGATGGATAAAAAGATCAATAATTTCTCAGTTAAAATAAGCATTCAACACCAAAACTTCAATTTAAGTGACGAAGTTGCACTGCTTGAACAAAATAATGCTGTTGATGGTGCTGTGGTAACTTTTACTGGTCGAGTGCGAAATAAAAATGACGGTTTAACCGTACAGGGTTTGTATCTTGAACATTATGCTGGCATGACTGAAAAGTCATTAAAAAAAATTGTAAACATCGCACAGCAACGCTGGCAAATTGGTCGAGTAAGTATTATTCATCGTATTGGGCAATTAGCCTTAGGCGAACAAATTGTTTTTGTTGGCGTAACCAGTGAACATCGCCAAGACGCCTTTGCTGCGGCTGAATTTATTATGGATTTTTTGAAGGTACAAGCCCCCTTTTGGAAAAAAGAATTAACTGAACACGGTGAAAAATGGCTAGCAGCCAAACAAGCCGATCAACAAAAATCACAACAGTGGCAAAGCTAACACGATGAACAGCAGGGCCTTGTTACTACAAACAATCATTTTATTATTCATATTAGTAAGTAACACTATTAGCGCTCAACCTCAAAAGCCGCTACGAATAGCCGTGTCAGCAAACTTTGCTCCAGTGTTAACGCAATTAATTAAAGACTTCAATCAACAAACAAAGATCAAAACACAATTGATCAGTGCATCAACAGGCACGCTATTCCAACAAATTAGCCACGGTGCACCTTTTGATGTTTTCTTAGCGGCCGATAAACTAAGACCTAAAATGTTAGCCGATAAAAATTTAATTTTATCGACTAGCCGAAAAACTTATGCTTATGGAAGGTTAGCTTTATATTCAGCCGTCAGCCCAAATATAACGTTAGCCCAATTAAACGATACCAAGCAACGTTTTGCTATTGCTAATCCTAACACCGCACCTTATGGTTTAGCGGCGAAACAAAGTTTGCTCGCGCTAGGTTTATGGACACAACTGCAAAACAAATTAGTAACAGGAATTAATATTAACCAAACGTTTCAACAAATACGCAGTAAAGCGGTAAGCGCCGGCATTGTTGCTTACAGCCAATTAATATTAAATAATTTAGCAGGTCAGCTATTACCGAGTGAGAGTTATCAAGCCATTGAACAACAAGTTGTTATTTTAAAAAATAGTCAGCAAATTGAGCGAGCAAAAAAATTTACTCTGTTTCTATTAAGTAAAAGCATACAACGAAAAATAAAGAGTTTTGGTTATGGCATTAGCAAATAACGCCGATCTGCTCGCTTTAATCACAACCTTAAAAATGGCAGCACTGACAACGTTCATTTTATTACTAGTAGGCACACCACTCGCTTGGTTTTTGGCAAAAATGCAAAGTCGATTCAAGGTGATTTTAGAAGCAATCATTGCTTTACCATTGATATTACCCCCCACGGTATTAGGTTTTTATTTACTCATCGCCTTCTCTCCTCAATATTTACCAGGACAATTATGGCAACAAGCCACAGGTCAGCAACTCGCTTTTAGTTTTAGTGCAATTGTTATTGGCTCAGTACTTTATTCACTCCCTTTTGTGGTGCAGCCGTTACAAAAGGCGTTTGAACAATTAGGTGATAATTTACTTGAAGCCGCTGCAACTTTGGGTGCTGGCGCTTTTGATCGCTTTTTTAATATTGTTTTGCCTATCACCAAAGCCAGTTTTATTACCGCTGCAAGCTTAGGTTTTGCTCATACTGTCGGTGAATTTGGTGTAGTATTGATGATTGGCGGTAATATTCCCAGTGAAACTCGTGTGCTTTCTATTGCAATATTTGATCATGTTGAAGCATTTAATTACGCTCAAGCTCATTTGCTGTCATTAAGTTTACTGATCAGTTCTTTAATTTTACTGTCATTGATCTATTTACTTAATTATCGAAAAAAGAGCTAACTTGAGATGAATTATTTAAGCATTGAGATCAGCGCAAGCCTTGGCAATTTTACCTTAACCATAAATCAAAAAATTAAAACACAAGGGATCATTGGTATTTTTGGGCATTCTGGTTCAGGAAAATCGAGTCTATTACGCATTATTGCGGGCTTAGAAAAACGAGTTAAAGGGTCAATTACATTTAATGGGCAGTGTTTGTTTAATAGTGACCGCGAAATATTTGTCAAGGCAGAGCAACGTAACATAGCGTTGGTTTTTCAAGATCATCGTCTATTTCCTCACTTAACGGTACTAGGTAATTTAAAATTTGCAGTGCGACGCTGTTGCCATAGTCGCTTGAAACTAGCTGATATTATCGCATTAACTGACCTTAGCAAGCTGCAAAATAAGAGCATTTCTCAACTGTCTGGCGGTGAACAACAACGTGTTGCTTTAGCACGCGCTATTTTAGCCGAACCCAGCCTATTATTACTAGATGAGCCCTTAAGTGCACTAGATAAAAACAATAAAATTAAAATGTTAGCTTTATTAAACAAGGTTCAGCAAACACTTAATATTCCCATTTTATATGTCAGTCATAGCCTCGCTGAATTACAACATCTTGCTGATAACTTGCTTATTTTATCACAAGGGATGGTGCTTGATTATGGTGATACTCATCAGGTTATTCATCGTTTGAACAAACAGGGTGACGAATTAATTAATCAGCAAACCAGTCTAGCATTACCAATCAAAGAACATGATAGTAAACATGGTTTAACCAGTTTAAGTTTAACTAAAAATTACACTATTTATCTACCACTGTTATCTACACAACAAAGCTCGACAGTAACCAATATTGGCAAAAAAATACGTTGTTTTATCTTGGCTGGTGATATTAGTATTTCATTAACCGAACCCACTAGCAGCTCAATTGTTAATCATTTATTCGGGAAAATCACTGCACTTGAGCAACAAAATGATCATAGCTGTTTAGTCACGGTTAATTGCTACCAACAACTCTTTTTTGTACAGATTTCAACTTGGTCGCAACAACATTTAAAACTAGCCATAAACCTTAAAATTTTTATTCAATTTAAAGCGGGTGCCGTGCGCACATTCAACCGTATTAACGCCCCTTATTACCTTGGAGAATAACCGTGTTATCTCAACAGGAACAACTCAAGTATTCTCGACAAATTATGTTGAAAAAAATTGCTGAACAAGGACAATTAGCACTGTTCAAAGCTAAAGTTTTGATCATTGGCATGGGTGGATTAGGAAATCCTGCGGCACTGTACTTAGCCGCAGCCGGTGTTGGCAAACTAGTGTTAGTTGATGGTGATACCATTGCAACAAGCAACCTAGCCCGACAAATTTTATTTTCAGCTCAAACAGTAAAACTCAATAAAGCAGACGTTGCCGCCGAAAAACTACAACAACAATTTCCTGATAGCAACGTTGAAGTTATTGATGAAATGTTCGATCAAGAATTAGCAGACTATTATTTACCTAATATTGATATCGTGCTCGATTGCACCGACAATATTAATAGTCGCTATTTAATCAACCAAGCTTGCGTGAATCATAAAGTCCCTTTAATTATTGGCGCAGCAACGGGTTTTGATGGTCAGCACATGATGTTTAACCCGCATAACGACAATAGCGCTTGTTATCATTGTTTTTATCCAAGTAGCCAACAAACACCCGCTAACAACTGTCAAACCGCTGGTATTATGGGACCTGTTTTAGCCATTATCGGTGGCATGCAAGCGCTCAATGCGATCAAATATCTAACTGGAAATGCCGTACCGATTAATGAACTCAGTTTATTCGATGGTTTAAGCAATCAATGGCAACAATTTAAAATAAACAAAAATCCTAACTGTAAAGTTTGTCAAAAAAAAGATGAAAGTAATTAATCAAAGGCCGCTATTTTGATGCAAATCAAAGGTTGAAGTATTTTCACCGCTATACTAAACGCTACAGATCCTAGACATATTCTTGTCATATTCACTTTATAGACTATGTTCAATAAGTAAGTTGAAAGCTCTGTTCCATAATATTGTGGTCTTATTTTTAAGTTATTGATTATAAAATATTTTGTAGGAGGATATTTATCCCCGAAAAGCGTGCGGTTAAAACCACACCTACAAGGTATCGTCATTAACAACAGTTAAGTACAACAGAGTCAAATTTAAATAACCATCAAGGATGTAACATCATGCCTTATTCTAGAAATCGTAGTACTGCACATAAAGTTTATTTACCTACCTCAACCCGTGAGAATCAATATTTACTTGTTGATATTCCACTAACTGAGCAATTAATTGCTCATATCCTGAGCACAGACCTGCAAGCAAAGGTAACGGATCTGAGCGAATTTTACTATAATTTAAACAAGATGTTTTTTGAATGTTGTGATCAATTTGAGTTGAGAAATGCGGTGTTTATTGCCAACGATAAACTTCCCAAAGTACATTTCAACTCAGAAGAGTACCAAATGGAAACGGCTCAACAATTGGTGTTTTTCTACGATCCTGCACTGCACTCCATTAGGCAATCTTATTTTCATGGTGATCATAAAGCAAAAAAAATTAAATTATTATTTTTAGCGACTGGCGAAGATATTCGTTTTAATTCCCCTCATTTTAATGCTCAAGTTCGTCAGGTACTTAATATTTTTGCTAACAAAGCTAATATTGATTTATCGTCAATTCGTGTCAGAGATCATCAACATTTAACATTTGACCTTTTTGCCAAAGAAAAGGGATGCCGAAATACTAAAGGACACAAGTTACGTGCAATTCCAGTACGTTATGATGGCCAACAAATTGAGCTACCCGAGAATATTACCGAAATTTCTTATGCTGTAGCAACGTTACCTATGACAGCAGCGCTTAGAAAATTAGTTGATTTTGACTTTGCCACTAATGAACCATTCAAAGTGTTATATGAGTTTATTAATAGTAAATTCAAAACTGCGGCTGAAAATTCTCAAATAATCAGTGGGGCGATGATCGCTAATGGCTTAGCTCCAATAGTTCGTCAAAATAGCGAAGAAGAAATTACTACCGTTGGCGAAGTACAGAAACTTAGTTACAACAGTGAAAATCCACAACACGGTTTTACCCTTAGCTGCGACGCTAAAATGTTAGTAAACAAAGTGTATATTGTGATGGCGGCAAGTAAGGAAAATTATGCCAATCAAGGTTACGCTAAATTTTTACAACAAGTTGCAAATACCCTAACCACATTGGTAACAGAACTAGCATTAGATGGTAAACAAGATGAAATTTTGATCCGTTTACATCAGCATATTAGTTTTAAGTTGTAAATAAAGTTATAAAAAAACAAGCCCTCATTAGAGTAGAGGGCTTGTTATTTGTTTAATGAAAAAGAAAAGTTTATTTAATCAGACCTAGAGTTCGGTCGCTGACTGCCTCTCGCCAACCGCCTAGCCATTCTGATCTTGCGGTGGTATTTTGATATGGACAATTTTCTTTTGCTCTGCCAGCTGCTCCTGCTTGATAACCATTTGAATGCGCTCTATCTAAACGATCTCTCTTTTGTCTTTTCATTGATGAATCTCCGAAATTTACTAAATAAGAATGAAAGCGGTCGACAAATAAAAAGATATTTGTCAACAATTTATTTAAGAACAATTCTAAAAATAATACAAGTAAAAAATAGTGTCTAAATGTTCAGTTTTGTTATTGCCTATAAAAACGGGCAATAGTGCAAATAAACGTACCTATTATTTTTGTTAAAAAACAAACGGCTAGTTTTTAACCTTATAAATAAGAGATCTATCGTTTATTTTTTTTATAAGAAAACAATTTAAAAACTGTTTCCAATATGATGCTTTTTTATGTCTGCAACAAAGGCTTTAACATGCCCTCTAAACCATTAAGTTTTACCTCATACATCAACGCAAGCTGTCTTCCTAGTTTACCCTCAGGAAAACCTTTTTTGTAAAACCACACTAGATAAGGCTCAGGTAATTGTAATAATTTACGTCCCGCATATTTACCAAAAGGCATTTTTTGATTAATCGACGCCAATAAAAAGTCGCTATCCGCTAAATCTAAATTAGATTGCATGTTTTATCTTTATTATCTTTATTATCTTTATTATCATGGTTAATTATCCGAATTTTACCGTTTTCACAGCGCAAATGCAGCGGCAAAAACTAAGCTTACGCACTAACTAATAGTTATTTGACATTTATTTAATACAATTTATATTAAACACTCTAATTCATACTCATGTTACCTCAAGTTGCAGGACTTAGTTGGAATTAAAACCGCGTTAATTTTCATGCGGGGCTAAAGATTCAGATGTCGGTTTGTCGTAGGAGTGGCTTTAGCCGCGCTTAAACAATATCACTATTACGCGGGGTTGAAACCCCGCCTACAATCAAAAAAATGAGGATCAAGGCAAGCACATGGCAATAGAAAAAATAACGCTAGGCGGCGGCTGTTTTTGGTGCATGGAAAACATTTTTAAACGCGTTAACGGCGTACTTGCTGTTGTTAGTGGTTATTCCGCCGGAGATAATATTAATCCAACGTATCAACAAGTTTGTTCAGGTGAAACCAATCACGCTGAAGTAGTACAAATAGAGTTTGACCGCAATCTGATCAATTTAGATACCCTATTAACGGTATTTTTTGCTATACACAACCCAACTACGCTTAACCGTCAAGGTGATGATGTGGGCACACAATATCGTTCAATTATTTTAATTCGTAACGAGCAGCAACAATTAATTGCCACAAATAAAATCGCCAAACTCAATGAGAGCAATGATTTTGACGATAACATAGTGACCGAAATCACTCAGTTTAAACAATTTTATAGCGCTGAAAATTATCATCAAGATTATTTTGAAAATAACCAAGACAATCAATATTGTCAGTTAGTGGTAGCAAAAAAAATCCAACAGTTTTTAGTGAATTTTTCACATTTATTGAAAGATGAGTAATATCGGTTAACACACAGCAAAGTAGTTAACGATCGAGTCACTGCTGGTGCTTTTCTGCAATTTCAACCATAGTTTCTAAACGCACCATGCGCTTGATAATCCGATCACTGAAGTTTAATACATTAAAGTATAAAGTTTACGCCGATATTTCGTGACCAACG
Source organism: uncultured Pseudoalteromonadaceae bacterium (assembly GCA_964629005.1). GTDB lineage: Bacteria > Pseudomonadota > Gammaproteobacteria > Enterobacterales > Alteromonadaceae. The sequence continues at coordinate 8,649 of CAZVPC010000018.1, forward strand.
CATCACCATCAGGCAAGGCTTTGATAATATCAAGCAAGAGTTTTTTACTTTCAGCATCACTGCTATCACTTTGCACTTGCCTGAATAACAAAATTAACGCTTCTTCATAGCGATTTACTTGGCTATATTGCGCTGCCAATTTTTGTATTAACTCAACATTGCTTGGCTCTTTCACAAGCTCTTGCTCTAAAACTTTAATTTCTGGTGAATCTGCCGCTTCTTCAGCAAGCTCTAACTTAGCAATCAAACTTTGATAATAGCTGTCTTGATCGATCATTTTTATTTGATCCAGCAGAGTTTTAGCTTGATCAATTTTACCTAATTCTAAACAAGCATCAGCTAAGGTTAATTGAATGTCAGCACGATCATTAGCTAAATTATATGCTTGTTGTACATAAGTATAAGCTTGATTAACATCACTATCAGCAAGCGCTTGTTTTGCTTGCGTCAATAAATTATCTTCTGCTTTAGGTAAATGTTTATCTAAAAATTGACTAATGGTTTCATCTGTTTGTGGGCCACTAACACCATCAATAGGTTGACCATCTTTCACTAAAATTGCCGTTGGCAAACCTTGAACACCAAATTGTTGTGCAATTTGCTGTTGGCTTTGGCAATCTACCGTTGCTAGGATCAAATGATCATCAAAACCATTAACCGCTACGGCTAGTTTGTCTTTTAATTCAACACTTTCAGGCATTTGTGCTGCCCAAAAAACCGCTAATATTAATTTTTGTTTGGATTCATCTAAAATAATTTGTTGAAAATTTTCTAAGGTAATCTCAACAACATTGCTATTTTGCATGGCTAATCTCTTAATTTAGTCTCTTAATTATAATTGGCGCGATTTTCGGGGATAAATCCCCTCCTACAAAAAACAATACATTGTAGGCGGGACTTTAGTCGCGCATTTTCGGGATAAATCCCCTCCTACAAAAAACAATACATTGTAGGCGGGACTTTAGTCGCGCATTTTCGGGATAAATCCCCTGCTACAAAAAAATTCATTGTATTTCTTTGAGTAGATCTCTGGCAATGATCACTTTTTGAATTTCACTCGTACCTTCATAAATAGTGGTAATTCTAACATCACGCGCCAAACGCTCTAGTGGATATTCTTTAATATAACCAGCACCACCCAACATTTGTAATGCATCGTAACAGGCCTTATTTGCTTTTTCGGCCGCAAATAATTTTGCCATAGACGCGGCTTTACCAAACGGCAAAAGCTGATCTTTTAAATCTGCCGCTTGCATTAATAATAATCGCGCGGCTTCTAGATCAGTATAACGCTCAGCTAATTTCCATTGAATACCTTGAAAATTAGCTATCGGCTGACCAAATTGCTGCCGTTCAGTAATAAATTGACGTGCATAATCCATGGCTGCTAAACCAACACCTAACGCTAACGAGCCAATACCAATTCTACCACCAGCAAGCTCACCAACAGCAATAGCAAAACCACGATTTTCTTCGCCCATTAGGCTAGTTGCGGGAATACGACAATTATTAAACAAAACTTCTGTGGTTGGTGAAGCCTTTTGCCCCATTTTTTCTTCACACTTGCCAATAGTAATGCCTTGAGTGTCTGCCTCAACAATAAAGCAAGAAATACCTTTACCTTTTGACGCATCGCTGTCGGTTACCGCCCACACCACAAACACTCCAGCAAACGTTCCGCTGGTAATAAAAATTTTACTGCCATTTAAAATATAATCATCACCGTCTTTTACCGCAGTAGTTTTCATACCCGCAGGATCAGAACCTGCACTCACTTCGGTTAAACAAAAACCGCCCGCTTTATATTTGCCACTGCATAGTTTAGGTAAGTATTTTTGCTTTTGCTGTTCATTACCTACTGCTTGAATAACTTCTGCCACCATATTGGTAACCGATGTGGTTACGGCGGTTGCAGCACAGGCTCGCGCTAATTCGGTTATCGCCAAGCTAAAAGCAACAGTACCCGCTTCAACACCGCCATATTGTGCCTTAACATTTAAGCCCATAAAGCCTAAATCAGCCAACTTTGCTAAATTGCTTTGAAACAGGTTTTGATCATTACTAATATCAAGCTCTGCCGCTACGGGTGCTAATTCGCTATCGGCAAATTTTTTCGCCATCTCTTGGATCATGGTCTGTTCTTCAGTTAAGGACAAATTCATTTTACATTCCCCGTAAAAACAATTAATTCAGTACAAACCAAAGCAGGCCTGCACCTAAAAATAAGCGATAGATAACAAACGGCATCATGCCCACTTTTTCTACCAAAATAAGAAAATAATGAATACAAGCATAAGCACTAGTAAACGAAATAAAAATACCGAGAAACATTGCAGACCAATCAACATCAGCAGCCATAATTGTTAATTGTAATGAATAATAGCCACCTGCCATAGCAATAATAGGAATAGAAAGTAAAAAAGAAAAGTTTGCCGCATTAACTCGCGATAACCCCAACATTAATCCTAATGTCATAGTAATACCTGAACGTGAGGTACCTGGAATTAACGCTAACATTTGTGCAAAACCAATGATCATCGCTCCTTTAAAACCCAGTTTTTCTAACGGTCTTTCTTGTGCTTCAGTTCTTTTACTTGCAATAATGTCAGCGTAACCAAGAAAAAAACCAAACACTAAAGTCATCGCAGAAATAACTAATGCTGTACGCAAATGTTGTTCAATAAAATCTTTCCCTAAAAAACCAAATAAACTAGCCGGAATAGTGGCAAATAAAATCCACCAAGTTAAGGTTGCATCAAAATTTTCTGCCGGATCTTTAACCGCTGATCCCAGCGTTCGTAAAGAGCCAAACCATGCCTTCGCCATATTGGTTAATAATGTTCGATAATATAAAATAACGGCCAAAAGCGTGCCAACATGTACAGCCACATCAAATGCCAAGCCTTGATCCTGCCAGCCTAAAATTTGTGAAGGTAAAATTAAATGGGCTGAACTAGAAATCGGTAAAAATTCAGTAAGCCCTTGGATCAGCGATAAAATAAAAATTTCAAATGTACTCATATTATTTTATTTGCCAAGTTAATGGCAATTTCCTTAATTTTTGGCTTGACTGATCAAAGTTTTGCCAAAGTTGTTGATAATTTTTGTGTAATATTGGATGAACAAGTGTGGCTGCTATTTCAGCTAATGGCCATAATACAAACGCATTTTCAGTAATTTCATCACGCGGAATTTGTGCAGGAGTGGAGAGAACTAAATCATTATAGAGCAACAAATCTAAATCTAAGGTGCGCGGACTAAATTTTTTAGCCTGCTGACTGCGACCATTTAAAAACTCAATTGCCCTTAACTGCTTTACTACCTGTTCTACTGATAATTCAGTTGATAAACCTATAACTATATTATAAAAAGGAGAACCCGCAAAACCAATGGCTTCACTTTCAAATAAGGAAGATAAATTAAGCTCACCAAATAATTCAGCTAACGCATTTAGTCCTTGGGTTAAATAAAAATCACGATTGATATTCGTACCAAGAGAAATGTAGACATCTGCCATTAACATGCCTCTATTGACGTTAATTGACCTCGTTCAATTTCAACCCCAACTGAACTAGCGTTATGCACTGCATTAGGTTTATGAATAGTGAGTTTTAACCAAGGTATGTGATAACTTGTCATCAAAAATTTAGCTAAACGCTCTGCCAATGTTTCCAGCAAATCTACGGGATTGGCATTAGCAAATTTTTCGATAGCATTTGATATTTCAGCATAATTTAAGGTTTTGTCTAATTCATCATTTTTAGCCGCAGGGCGAATATCAAAGCCCATGCTGACATCAATCAACAAAGTCTGCTTTATTTGTTTTTCCCAAGCAAAAAAACCAATCGTCGTTTGTATGCTCAACCCTTGAATGAATATTTTATCCATCACCATACACTTCTTTTTACAATCTATTACGAAATAGACGACGAGTTTACCTGTCACGCTATAGAAAAACTAGTCAATACCGCGATAGAATAACAAGGATTTGTTAATTCACTGTAAACTAGCCACTAAAACTAACTAAGGACACTCAAAAAAATGATGTTGCTATTAATTTTAGCGCTGATCATCGCTTCCTATTTATTAGGCTCGGTTTCTAGTGCCATTTTAATATGCAAATTATTAGGGCTACCTGATCCTCGTTCGACTGGTTCAAACAACCCCGGCGCTACAAATGTTTTACGTATTAGCAATAAAGCAACAGCTGCGGCAGTATTGTTTTTTGATATTCTAAAAGGCGTTATCCCTGTATGGGGGGCTTTTTTTCTACAAGTTGAACCTATTTACTTAGGTTTAATCGCACTAGCTACCTGTTTAGGGCATATGTACCCCATATTTTTCGATTTTAAAGGGGGAAAAGCAGTAGCAACCGCTTTTGGGGTGTTTTTACCCATAGGGTTATCATTAGGCGGATTACTTATTATTACTTGGTTAATTGTGGCTAAAACGACTCGTTACTCAAGCCTTGCCGCCATTGTTACCGTTTCGTTAGCACCTTATTATGTTTATTTGATCAAACCCCTTTATTTTTATCCCTCGTTAATGTTGTCAGCGCTGATCATTATTCGTCATCGTGACAATATTCTACGTTTGTGTCAGGGTATTGAAAGTAAAATTAATGACAAAACTTCAGATAATTAAACCCACATCCTGTTCAAGATACTGCCCTTCGCCAGTATAAAAACCTTAAACCTTTTTCAGCATATCTAACGGCCAACGCGGCTGAGCTTTAAAAGTTAAATCATCTTGTTTACCTGTTTTTAAACGTTGTAACCCTGCATAAGCGATCATCGCACCATTATCGGTACAAAATTCAGCACGAGGATAAAACACCTCACCGTTAAATTTTGCCATCACTTGCCGCAATTTTTCTCGTAACCGCGTATTTGCACTAACACCACCCGCAACAACTAAACGGTGCAACTTAGTTTGTTCTAACGCGCGACGACATTTTATGGCTAAGGTATCAATAACAGCATCTTGAAACGCATAAGCAATATCTGCTTGTGTTTGTGCTTTTTCAGTACAACTAAGATCAGCAGTGATCTCTTTATAAACGGTATTGGCTGCAAATGTTTTTAAACCGCTAAAACTAAAGTCTAAACCAGGTTTGTTAGTCATCGGACGTGGAAATTTAAAACGCCCTACCGTACCTTGTTCAGCCATTTTAGCTAATACGGGTCCACCGGGATAATCAAGCCCAAGTAATTTTGCTGTTTTATCAAAGGCTTCACCCGCAGCATCATCAACCGATTCACCTAACACTTGATACTGACCAATACCGTCAACACGCACTAACATGGTATGTCCGCCAGAAACCAAAAGTGCAACAAATGGAAATTGTGGAGGATTTTTTTCAAGCATTGGTGCAAGTAAGTGCCCTTCCATGTGATGAACAGCCACTGCAGGTAAATTCCAACCATAAGCTAAACTACGCCCAATAGAACAACCAACTAACAATGCCCCTACTAATCCAGGGCCAGCAGTATAAGCCACACCATTTAAGTCTTGTGGCGTCATATTCGCATCACGCAATGTCTCTTTAATTAATGGAATAGTTTTGCGCACATGATCGCGTGAGGCAAGTTCAGGCACTACACCTCCATAATCAGCATGTACAGCAATTTGACTATACAACCGGTGTGCCACGATACCTTTTGGAAGATCGCCTTGCCCATCATCATAAATAGCAATACCGGTTTCATCACAAGACGTTTCAATACCCAAAATACGCATAACAAATACAGCCTAATTAAACAAAAAACAAAAAACAAAAAATGACGTTTTCAACATAGTCATTTATATAAGGACGGCGATTTTACCTAGCATTTTAACATTTAACAACTTTACAATAGCTAATGATTGCATTAGAATGCGGCACCAATTTTTAATAAGAGCCGGTGATGGGCTTGTAAATGCAATAGCAAATACATGACTCAGGCATCGTTTACTATAGATAGAATACTTAAGGTTAAAAAAAACAAATGCCAGTAATTAAAGTTAGAGAAAACGAACCATTTGACGTAGCTTTACGTCGTTTCAAACGTTCATGCGAAAAAGCAGGGATCCTTTCAGAAGTACGTCGTCGTGAATCTTATGAAAAACCCACATGGGAACGTAAACGCAAAAAAGCAGCCGCTGTAAAACGTCATGCTAAAAAAGTTTCTCGTGAGAACGCAAAACGCGTTCGCATGTATTAAAACTACTTTAATTACTGATCGAGTTTGGTCATGAGCCTACTTATTCAACTTAAAGAAGAAATGAAAAACGCTATGCGTGCCAAAGAGAAACTAACTCTTGGTGTGATCCGCATGGCGATATCTGCCATAAGAAAAATAGAAATTGATGATAAAATTGTTTTAGACGACAATGGCATTATTAGCGTGTTAACTAAAATGGTTAAACAACGTAACGATTCTATTAAAATGTTTACCGACGGTGGTCGAGACGAATTGGCAGCAAAAGAAGCGGCTGAAATTGTAGTATTGAAAACATTCTTACCACAACCACTCAGTGAAGCCGAGATCAGCACTTTAATTGCACAAGCCATTAGTGAAACTGGCGCCACTTCAATGGCAGATATGGGTAAAGTAATGGCAACATTAAAACCCAAAATGCAAGGTAAAGCAGATTTAGGCAAAGTAAGCGGTCAAATACGCGCCACTCTTAACGCTTAAATTTTCACCCTACTGCAAAAATAAAACCGTGACAGTTTCTAACTTCACGGTTTTTTGTTTTTGCTTGGCTTTTTTCTGGTTTCACATTTTCCACAATGGTACGATATACGCCATAATTTCCTATATTTAGAACTACGGCATAGAGTATGACAGATAATATTTCCAATAAATCACCACTAGATTTTGCTTCACTGCAAGCAATTATTAGTACTGAAAATGTCATCGCACATGGGGCTGAAATACATGGCATACTTACTGGCTTAATTAGTGCTGGCTTCACGTTCGAAGAAGATAGTTACTTGGCAATGATCACCGATTTACTTCATAATGGTGAAGCCTTGCCTGATGCGGTTAACAACACCATAAAGGTACTTTACAACGAGTTGTGGCAAAATATTGTTGATGACAATTACAGTTTTGAACCCTTGTTACCTGACGACGACGATTGCTTAGCAGAACGTAGTAATGCTTTATGTGCATGGGCACAAGGTTTCACCTTAGGTTTTGGTTTGCAACAAAAAAACTCTCGCGACCTCCCCTCCGACATTCAAGAGATCCTTACTGACTTTATTGAGATTGCTAACCTTTCTGACGAGATAGATGATGATGAAACTAATGAACGTGCCTTTTATGAAGTTGTTGAATATGTTCGAATTTCAGCCTTGTTATGTTTTTCAGAATTTGGCATAGCTCCTGAAAAACCATCGGCTAAAGAAATCTTACATTAAGAAAAAAGACTTATGAATGACCAAACATTACTTGCTCAAACCAAACTTTCTTTGCATGAATTTACTCAACGTCGAGTCAATTTTTTCCAACAAATGCCAGCAAACAGCATCGCTATTTTTAAAGCCGCAGATGAAGTAACGCGCAGTAATGATACGGAATATCCCTTTTGCCAAAATAAAAACTTCTATTATTTAACTGGCTTTAATGAACCCGATGCCTTATTGGTGCTGATCAATAGCGATAAACCGCAGGCTTACCTGTTTTGTCGCGATAAAGATCCACTTGCTGAAATTTGGCATGGTCGCCGTATTGGCGCTGCCGTAGCAAAACAGCAATATGGCTTTGATGATTGTTTTACCCTTGCTGAAATTAGCACAGCAATGCCTGAGCTACTTAGAAATAAAAGTCAATTATTATTTTGCCAAGGTGAAAATCAAGCTTTTGATTTACAAGTATTCGCTTGGCTGAGTAAAGCTAAAAAAACAGTAAAAAAAGGCCACCAAGCACCAAGCACCATAGTAGATTGTGCCAGTATTATTAACGAATTACGCCTAATTAAAAGTACTGCTGAAATTGCGATAATGCACACAGTTAATAAAATTAGTTGTGGTGCTCATCATCGTGCTATGCAAAAAACCCAAGTAGGTAAGTTTGAATATCAGATTGAAGCTGAAATTTCACATGAATTTGCTCGCCATGGTGCTCGCCATGCTGCTTATGCTTCAATTGTTGCTGGTGGTGATAATGCCAATATTTTACACTATACCGATAATAACGAAGTATTAAATAACAACGACTTGTTATTGATTGATGCCGGTGGTGAACTTGCCGGATATGCCGCTGATATTACGCGTACTTTTCCAGTAAATGGACGGTTCTCAACAGAACAAAAAGCTTTATATGAATTGGTTTTAAAGGCACAAAATGCCGCCATAACGGCAATAAAACCGAATAACACCTTTGCAGCGTTAAATGATTTAGTCAATAAAATATTTACCACAGGTTTATTAGAACTGGGGGTTTTATCGGGCGATTTAACAACATTGATCAAAAAAAGAGCCTGTAAAAAGTATTTTATCCACGGTTTAGGCCATTGGCTTGGTCTTGATGTACACGATGTTGGTGATTATCAGGTAGAAATGCAAGCAGATGACGAAAAACGTCAATTACGCAAATTTGTCGAAGGCATGGTAATGACCATAGAGCCTGGACTTTATATTCCGTTAACCGATAATGATGTTGATGAAAAATGGCGCGGTATTGGTATTCGTATTGAAGATAATATTTTAGTCACTAAACAGGGATATGAAAATTTAACCGCCAGTGCGGTTAAATCGGTTGCTGATATTGAAGCGTTAATGCGCTCATAAGCGAATATATCCTATAGGCTGAACGGTAAAACTTTAGGTAGGACTATAGACAGAACCGTAGGCGGGACTTTAGTCGCGCTTTTATGCTTTTCGCGGTTTTAGCGAATTTAATAAGGTAATAAATGAGTTCTCAACAATTTGATGTTGTAATATCAGGCGGTGGTTTATCAGGCAGTTTAATGGCACTTAGCCTTTCCTCATTAACTCACACCAATGGTAAACCATTAACCATTGCAATTATCGAAACAACCGCCATCAAGCAAGCGCTGTCGTTAACCTATGACGATAGAGTGTTAGCATTAGCACATGGTACGGCAAGTTATTTACAGCAACTTGACGTTTGGTCGCTAATGCAAAAAGATGCTTGCGCCATTAAAAACATTCATATTTCAGATCGTGGTCATTACGCTAAAGCGCGGCTATCGGCACAAGATCATAATATAAATGCTTTAGGTTATGTTATTGAAATGTCATTGATCGGCAAAGCCTTGTTTACGTGTTTAAAAGATAAAAATCGACTGACTAAAAAAATTACTTGGTTTACACCTGATACCGTTAAAAACATTAACTGGCAAGCAGAGCAAGTAACCATTGAACTGGGATCTAAGCAGAGCTTAACCACGTCATTATTATTGGCTTGTGATGGTGGGCATTCGGTTTGTCGAAAACTGGCCAATATTGAGGTGAGCGTGCATGATTATCAGCAAACGGCAGTTATTGCGAATGTGAGTTGCCAACACCCACATTTAGGTAAAGCATTTGAGCGTTTTACTGAACAGGGTCCATTAGCGATGTTGCCAATGTCTGATCATCATGATTTGAAAAACAAACAAGGCAGGTGTTCATTAGTATGGACATTGCCACCAGAGCAAGCGATGGCAATGGCAAATTTGTCTGCGCAAGAATTTGCGCAACAATTAGAGTACAATTTTGGCACTTGGTTAGGGCAAATTACTCAGGTAGGTAAGCGTGATGTTTACCCATTAAAACTAATTCAAGCGCAGCAACAAACCTACCAACGCATGGCACTTATTGGCAACGCCTCACATGCTATTCATCCTATTGCGGGTCAAGGTTTTAATTTAGGCGTGCGTGACGTTAAACAAATGGCTGAGCTGATCAAGCAAGCATTGTTATGTGGACAAAATATTGGCTCGTTAGCACTGTTAAACCATTATGCTCAGCAGCGTTCACAAGATTTAAAACAAGTGATCACCTTAACCGACTCGTTAGTGACCTTGTTCTCTAATCAACTGCCGCCGTTAGTGATCGGCAGAAATATAGGCTTAAAAACACTGAATTACATTAAGCCATTTAAAAATACGTTAGTGAAAAAAATGATGGGTTATTGAGTGTTTTGTAGGTCGACACGAGCGCAGCGAGGCTCGACAAAGCAAATATGAAATAAGTATGAAAACAAAGATAAAAATAAGATAAAAATTCCGAAAAATTAAATCTGAGAAACTAAATGCAAAAAATTGATGTGTTAATCGTTGGCGGCGGCATGGTTGGTTTAACCACCGCATTAGCCATTCGCAAGCAAAGTCAGCTAAGTGTCGCGATTGTTGAGCCGCAAACACCAACTAAATTAAGTGAACAGCCAGAGCTTAGAGTAAGCGCCATTAATATTGCCAGCCAGCAAATATTTGCTAATTTAAACGTATGGTCGTTAATTGAGCAGCAACGTTTACAAGCCTATCAGCACATGCATATTTGGGATAAACATGGCTATGGGCAGCTTAATTTTAATGGCAATGATTTTTTCTCATCAGCAGCAGAGCAAACTGATCTTGGTTGGATCATTGAAAATAAAGTGATCCGCAATGCTTTATGGCAAAAAGCACAAGCCGATGACGGCATTCATTTTTTTACCGAACAACCGCTGACTAATTTAGCCATGGGCGACAACGAAGTATTTGCTAGCTTTGCTATGGGTACTCCTGTGCTCGCTAAATTAGTGGTTGCTGCTGATGGTGCGCATTCTTGGGTTAGGCAGCAAATAGCTATGCCAATAACCTTTCAAGATTATGATCATCATGC
>CAZVPC010000018.1:19567-23808 GCA_964629005.1 uncultured Pseudoalteromonadaceae bacterium
GGGTTAGGCAGCAAATAGCTATGCCAATAACCTTTCAAGATTATGATCATCATGCTGTGGTTGCCACAATCAAATGTGAGCAAGGCCATAACAACACCGCATGGCAGGTATTTTTAGCGCAAGGGCCGTTAGCCTTTTTGCCACTCTTTAGCCTTAATAATAGCCAAAACCATACACCGCAATATTGCTCTATTGTTTGGTCAACATCTCCCGATGACGCGCAACGTTTACAAGCACTGCCACCAGAAGAATTTAGTAAAGAAATTACCGCCGCCAGTGATGGTAAATTGGGTAATATTGAATTGGTTAGCGATCGTGCAAGTTTTCCCTTAACGATGCGTTTAGCGCATGATTTTGTTAAAGATAAAGTGATTTTAGTGGGCGATGCTGCGCACACCATTCATCCTTTAGCAGGGCAGGGAGTCAATTTAGGGCTACTTGACGCGGCGGCATTGGCGCAAACAATAGCCAAACAAGCCGAATTACAGCAAGGGTTAAGCAATGTTATCGCGCTAAATGAATATTCGCGCTGGCGTAAGAGTGAAGCCAGCGAAATGATCGCCGCGATGGCGGCAATTAAAAATGTATTTAGTGAAACCCCCTTTAATTTACCCGCCCAGCCAGTAAAATTATTACGTGGTATTGGTTTGTCGCTATTAGATAATTTTTCGCCAGCAAAAAATTTAATGATCAAACAAGCATTAGGATTGAAATCACATTTGCCAGAGTTAGCAAAACCAATTGATAAATTAACTTCATAAATAATAAGACTATGTTCCCGTTAATTGTTGCTGCTTTTATAAAACATTGTAAATACAACACGTTGTAGGTCGGTATTCATGCCGTCAGTTTTGATGGGCTGAAGCCCAACCGACAAGAGTTTTACACTAAGCATTACTTACAAACAACAGTTAAGTACAACATAGCCAATAAGAAAAGTAGTAATAAAAAATATACTTCAATGAAAAGAGCTATCCAACTCTTTTTTTATTAATAATTTTAAAATGCCGTTATTTTTGAAATTTAATTCGGATTAACCATAAAAGTCGGTTTTAAATTTGAAATGTAATGGTTATTTGTTGAATCATTCAGGTTCGAGCGTTATAATCGACTGTAGGCGGGACTTTAGTCGCGCTGCTTTTGATCAGTCGTAAAAATATACTACAGCATAGGTGAATTTAAATGGTTAACAAAACTGTATTACATAGCAAACATTTAGCGTCTGGCGCAAAAATGGTTGATTTTCATGGTTGGGAAATGCCAATTAATTATGGCTCTCAAATTGAAGAACATCACGCAGTGCGCAAAAACGCAGGTATGTTTGATGTTTCACACATGACCATTGTAGATATTCAAGGTGCCGATGCTAAAGCGTATTTACGCCGTTTAGTGATCAACGATGTTGCTAAATTAACCGTTGCCGGCAAAGCACTTTACACTGGCATGTTAAATGAAGCGGGCGGTGTAATTGATGATTTGATCATTTATTTTTTCAGCGATAGCAACTATCGTTTAGTGGTTAACTCAGCAACTCGCGAAAAAGATTTAGCGTGGATGAACAAACAAGCGGATGCTTTCGACATAACTATTACCGAACGTCCTGAATTTGGCATGATCGCCGTACAGGGGCCACAAGCAAAAGCGAAAGTGGCAACGTTATTAACCAGCGAGCAACAAGCTGCCGTTGAAGGCATGAAACCATTTTTTGGCGTGCAAGTGGGCGATTTATTTATCGCGACTACCGGTTACACTGGCGAAGATGGCTACGAAATTATTGTACCGGAAACTGCCGCTGAAGATTTTTGGCAAAAGTTATTGGCTGCTGGCGTTGCGCCTTGTGGTTTAGGTGCTCGTGACACACTACGTTTAGAAGCAGGCATGAACCTTTACGGTTTAGATATGGACGAAACTATTTCGCCAATCGCCGCTAACATGGCATGGACCATTTCTTGGCAGCCAGAAGATCGTAACTTTATTGGTCGTGAAATACTAACTGCACAAAAAGCGGCAGGCGATCAAGCTAAACTGGTTGGTTTAGTGCTTGAAGAAAAAGGCGTACTACGTAGTCACCAAGTGGTTGTTACTGAATTTGGCAATGGCGAGATCACCAGCGGTACTTTCTCGCCCACATTAGGTCACAGTGTTGCTTTAGCGCGTGTACCACGTAGCGTAAAAATTGGCGATACGCTTGAAGTTGAAATGCGCAAAAAATTAGTTAAAGTGCAAGTTACTAAGCCGTGTTTTGTTCGTAACGGTAAAAAAGTTTTTTAAAGATTTTTATAATAGAAAAAGATGCTCTATATTGAAAAGTGGCGTCTATTAAATCTCGTTATTCTGAATATTGAATAAGGTACTGAAATAAATTCAGCATGACAGAGACAGTGTAAAGTCACTTGCTCAGATGTCATCCTGAACTTGTTTCAGGATCTATAAAGCAGACAACAACATAAATACATTTACAAATTAGGAGAAATAACAATGAGCAATATTCCTTCAGAATTAAAATATGCAACATCGCACGAATGGGTACGTAACGAAGGTAACGGAGTGGTTACCATTGGGATTACTGAACACGCGCAAGATCTTTTAGGAGATATGGTTTTTGTTGAATTACCCGAAGTGGGCGACAACATTAGCACTGGCGACGATGTTGCGGTAGCTGAATCGGTAAAAGCAGCTTCAGATATTTACGCCCCTATTTCAGGCGAAGTAGTTGAAATAAATGAAGATTTAGAAGACTCACCAGAATTGGTTAATTCAGATGCCTTTGGTGACGGTTGGATGTTTAAAGTTAAATTAGCAGACGAAGCAGAGTTAGCGGCATTACTTGATGCACAAGGTTATGCTAACTCAATAGACGAAGATTAATTTTAGCATCGCCAATCAGTTTTATACTAAATTGTTTAAACGCTGATCGTCTTCGATAAAGCGCGTTTCAGAATAAAGCCTCACTTTATATTGATAAATGTCGGGGTTTTGTTTTTTATTATTTTTATATCGTAAAAAATGACATTTTTTAGTTATGTTGTAGCAAGTGCTTTGTCGCGGCAAGCTCCGACCTACAAAAGAATAAATTACTTTTAAGAGATACTGTTTTATGACTACTCAATCGCTTGCTCAGCTAGAGCAAACTGAAGATTTTATCCGTCGCCATATTGGTCCTAATGCCCAAGAAACCCAAGCGATGTTAAACGATATGGGTGCAGAGTCGGTAGACGCACTTATTGATGAAATTGTGCCTAAAGACATTCGTTTAGCGCAATTACCCGCGATAGGGGAAAGTAAAACAGAAGTACAAGCACTGGCCGATTTAAAAACCGTTGCCAGCTTAAATAAAGTAAATACCTCTTACATAGGTTTAGGCTATTACGGTACGTTAACGCCAAACGTTATTACCCGCAATGTGTTAGAAAATCCCGGTTGGTATACCGCTTATACGCCGTATCAACCAGAAATTGCGCAAGGTCGTTTAGAGTCGTTATTAAATTTTCAACAAATGTGCTTAGATCTAACAGGGTTAGACTTAGCCAGCGCCTCACTTTTAGATGAAGCAACCGCAGCAGCCGAAGCCATGGCGTTAGCTAAGCGCGTTGCTAAAAACAAAAAATCTAACTTGTTTTTTATTGCTAACGATGTTTTTCCACAAACAATTGACGTGGTTAAACAACGCGCAGAAATGTTTGGTTTCGATATTGTTGTTGCCCCTGCGAATGACGTGGTTGATCACGATGTATTTGGTGCCTTATTGCAATATCCCAGTGCCACAGGTGAAGTTACCGATATCAGCGACTTAATTGCCAAAATACATGATAAAAAAGCCATTGTTGCGGTAGCGGCCGACATTATGAGCTTAGTGTTATTAAAAGCGCCGGGCGAATTAGGCGCCGATGCGGTAATTGGCTCTACGCAGCGTTTTGGTGTGCCTATGGGTTATGGTGGCCCTCATGCCGCATTTTTTACCACCAGTGATAAATATAAACGTTCATTACCGGGTCGTATTATTGGCGTTTCTAAAGATGCGCGCGGCAATGCGGCATTGCGTATGGCAATGCAAACGCGTGAGCAACATATTCGTCGTGAAAAAGCCAACTCAAACATTTGTACCGCGCAAGTATTATTAGCCAATATGGCGGCATTTTATGCGGTTTATCATGGCCCGAAAGGGTTAAAAACCATTGCTGATCGTATTCATCGTTTTGCCGATATTTTAGCCGCAGGTACTAGTTCAAAAGGTTTAATGC